>NZ_JBFSVE010000014.1:0-91745 GCF_041467715.1 Vibrio sp. 10N.247.311.14 | reverse complement strand
AAGTAGCTAACATCGCTAAGGGTGGTTACATCCTGAAAGATTGTGAAGGCAAGCCAGAGCTTATCCTTATCGCAACGGGTTCTGAAGTTGAGCTAGCGGTTAACGCTGCTGCTGAGCTAACGGCTGAAGGTAAGAAAGTACGCGTAGTTTCTATGCCTGCTACTGATGCGTTCGACAAACAAGACGCGCAGTACCGTGAGTCTGTACTTCCATCTGACGTAACGGCACGTATCGCTGTAGAAGCTGGCATCGCTGACTTCTGGTACAAGTACGTTGGTTTCGGTGGCAAGATCATCGGTATGACAACGTTTGGCGAATCTGCACCTGCAGGTGAGCTATTCAAGATGTTCGGTTTCACTACTGAAAACGTAGTAAACACAGCGAAAGAGCTTCTAGCTTAATCTTGAATACATTGTCTCGCCCTTCAATGGGTTGATGCATACAGAAAGCCCCGCATGAAAATGCGGGGCTTTTTTTGTCTTTTCTCTCATTCGGATTAAATCTAACGGCTATTTTTCTTCGAAACGCTTTGCCAGTTGGTAGAACTCATTAACTCGTTCTTTTAGCTCTGTGGAGTCGTCTTTCACAGAATGCGTTGCCACTAAGTTTTGTTCTGCGGTCGAGGCGATAGACTGCATATGCAGATTGACTTCACTCGACAGCTCACGTTGCTTATGAGCAGAACTTTCAACAGACTGCATGAGTTCATTCATGGATTGCATTAGGTTTTCGACTTCCGACAAGCGCTCTGCACTCACCTTCGCAACATCACCACATGCGTCCGTTTGCTTACGGTTCGCCAGAATATCTTTTTGCCACCCTTCAATCGTCGTTAGCATGGTATCGATGCTCTCTTTGATCTGAACCGTAGCCTTTGAGGTTCGACCCGACAATGCACGGACTTCGTCGGCAACAACGGCAAAGCCTCGTCCTTGCTCGCCCGCTCTCGCCGCTTCAATCGCAGCGTTCAGGGCCAACAAGTTGGTTTGTTCGGCGATTCCACCAATCTCTTCCATTATCTTGCTTACGCTCTGCGCTTGATCGCTCAGTTGGTAAGTCGTTTGAGTCGCCTTTTCAGCCTGAGAAGCTAGGCTCTCTAAGTTTTGATGAGTTTGATTAATGCTTTCTTTAGCGCCAGCACAGGTTTGCAAAGTCACATCAACAATCTGGTGCGCTTCTTCTGTGCGAGAAGAGACCTCATTGGCGGTGACTTCAACCTCTTCAGTCGCCTCTCGTACTTGAAGAATGTCTTTTGTTTGTTGATCTAAGGCTTCTGATACTTCAAATGACGTCGCATTTAGGTTGTCAGCCAAATCTTGTAACGGCTTGGCTGAGTCTGTCATGCGACCTAATACGGTGTGGATTCTTGCAGACAATAGTTTTAAGTGAAAATCGGCAATAGAGAACTGACTATTACCTGAATAAACAAGACGACTAACACTATCGAATTTAGATTGCAGCTTTTTCAACTGCAGTGGAGTATCAATCAGCTCTTGTCGGAAAAGCAGTGCTAATGCTGAAACAGGAAGTAGGCTCAACAACCATTGTGATACTTGCCCTACTTCAATGAGATTTGAAATTAACGGCGCAGCCAAAGAGCCTAGCAACACGGCGTAACGAACACTGTCACTGATCTTTAATGACCATTGGCGACCCGACTTTTCAGCCTTCAAGAGGCCTTGGTAAGCCTTATCTGCAACTTGTATCCATTCATTCTTTGGCTTAACACGAACAGATTGGTAGCCACTCACCTTACCATTGTCGTAAATTGGAGTTACATAAGCATCGACCCAGTAAAACCCACCAGATTTAGTTTTGTTTTTTACGATGCCACGCCAAGCTTTACCTTGCTTTAGGTTAACCCACATATCAGCAAAAGCGGCTTTCGGCATATCGTTATGCCTTACGATATTGTGGTGTTGCCCTAGCAATTCTTGTTGGCTGTATTCCGCTATGCGACAAAAAGCATCATTACTGTACGTAATCACGCCTTTTAAATCAGTGGTAGAGACAAGTTGTTCGTTTTCGCTGAGAAGCGTTTCACGAGATTGAGTAGATGAGCTGACAGTCATTATATTAACTTAGGTTAATTATTATTTTAGGCGAGGAATATATACAATTATTAAAGTTATGACAAAATGTGAACGTCACATTTTGTGTAAATGCCTGCTATTTATACAAAAATACGCTCGACACCTCACAAAGCTCAACGCTTCACGCTTCTTCTCAAATCAACATTTATAAATCATCTAAGTTACCTACAGTTTAAATCTCATGGTTCTCATTGAAACAGAGGTATGGAATGTACGAATGTTTAAATCTTTGCACAGCACTCATTCAACAAAGCCTTTAGTAAGCTTGGATGTCTTAACCATGGCAATCCTCTACTCAACCATAAGTAAATCGCTAACGCGTACACGAACTAAAAAGCCTAAACGCGGGCTCTTTTTCTTATCTGATAACTCCATTTGATCGAGCTATTGTGAAATCTGTTCTCTTGAAGCACTTTAAATCGCGCTCAATACCCTAATTATTGATATTTTGAGTAAAAATAATTTGAGCATGGGTATTTACTAATGACTCAGTTATTACATGCGTATTTTAAAACACCGATAATAAAAAATCATCTTATTAGTTAGAACCCAACGCCTTGTATAAAGCGCCCTCCAGAATAATAACCACGACCTAATCAATGTTATTAAACATCCAAACTATCAACTATTCATTCAACAAAACCCATTAAATAACTGACAATAGAATAAATAACACTCCTTATTTTATATTAACTCTAAATGTTGAAACTGGAACGAATAATTAATTGTAATAATTATCCATTTGATTGGTAAATTTTATAAATATATTTTGTTACATAATCAAAATTGATGGCTTGATATAATAATGTCACATAAAACAATGGCTTTAATGGTTTTATCTTTTTTCTCACTGTCACAGGCTTCCACCTTTGAGAATGATGAACTGTTACTCAAGTCATTGATTGAAAGAGGCGTAATCTGTCCTGGCTTAACCTATGAAGACAATCAAAAAGCTTTGCGTATCTATCTCAACGCTAAAAAAGTAAAGAGCACTCAGTTTGATTCAAAAAATATAAAAGAGACAACCAATACAAAAGAAATAGAAAGTACGAAACATACAGCAAACACACGTCAGTTAAATAAGACACCACAAGAGTGTATTAGGCCAGACTCGGACAGCTGATTCGAATAAGGCAGTTGATACTGATATCGACATGGAAATATAAAAAGGAAATATAATGAAAATGATGAGAAAAACATTGTTGGCTTCAGCAATGCTTACTCTATTTAGCGTCAGTAGTTATGCAAAAACACCTATTGATTTAGGCGTTGTTAATGAAGACAAACTTATTGAAATGCTAGTTAGACAAGGCTTAGTCGACCAAGATGCAACCGATGTGGCAAAGCACGACGCACTTGACCGTTACTTAAAAAATAAGATCAATTCCGGTTTTAAAGGCGACGCTCAATTCGGTAAAAAAGCACTTGAGCAACGAGCGAAAATACTCAAAGCCATCGAAAAAGGATCCGGTGTTAAAAAAGCGAGTGTCTTTGCTTTAGAAGTCGGCACCAAGCGTACCGATAAAGTACTCGCTCTGTTAGTCGATTTCCCTGATTTGAACTGGGATAATAACAAGCTGACCGAAGAGCACACGCAGATGCTCTATGAGAGCTACAACCCAGAGCATTATCAAGAGCTGTTGTTCTCAAATTCTGGCTACACAGGGCCCAACGGCGAGAACCTAATCTCGATGCGCCAATATTACCAAAGCGAATCAGGTGATAGTTACAGCGTTGCAGGTCAAGCGGCAGGTTGGTATCGCGCCTCTAAGCCTGCGTCATTCTATGGTGGCAACTCCCCTACCACCGACAACGACTTAAACGCACAGGAACTGGTTCGTGAAGCACTGAATCAATTGGCTCAAGATCCGAGTATCAACCTAGCCGATTACGATATCGAAGATCGTTACGATTACGACGGTGACGGAAACTTCCGTGAACCCGATGGTGTGATTGATCACCTAATGGTATTCCACGCATCGGTAGGCGAAGAAGCCGGTGGTGGTGTATTGGGCCCTGACGCTATCTGGTCGCACCGATTCAACCTTGGTCGCACACATGTGCTTGAAGGTACCTCTAGCTCGCTTCCCGACCGCTTTGGTGGCCAATACGCGGCATTTGATTACACCATTCAACCGATTGATGCAGCAGCTGGTGTCTGTGCTCACGAGTATGGCCATGATTTAGGCTTACCAGACGAGTACGACACGCAATACACAGGCAAGGGTGAACCAGTATCTTACTGGTCAATCATGTCTTCAGGCAGCTGGGCTGGCAAAATTGGTGGCACACAACCAACGGCATTCAGCTCTTGGGCAAAACACTTCCTACAGAAATCGATTGGCGGACGTTGGATTAACGATGATCAGATCTCGATTGATGACCTAGAAGACAATCCACAAGTGTATACGCTGTTCCAAACAACGGATAACAGCCGTCCGAACATGATTAAGGTCGATCTTCCTGAAAAGCAAATTGAAAGTCTGAAACCCTTTGAGGGCGAGTATTCATTCCACTCTCAAAAAGGCGATGATCTGAAAAATAGCATGACTCGCAAGTTGGTGATCCCAGCGGGTGATTCTGCACTTCTGTCTTTCAAAACTTGGTATGAGATTGAAAAAGACTACGACTTTGCGCGCGTGCTAATCAACGGACAAGCCATTGCCGGCAACATTACCTCAATGGACGACCCATACAACACGGGCCTCGTTCCTGCTATTGGCGGCGAATCTGGCGGATGGGTTGACGCTGAGTTCGACGTTTCACAATGGGCAGGACAAGAAGTTGAACTTTTATTTGAGTACATCACCGATGGTGGCTTAGCAATGGAAGGCTTCTATTTAGATAACCTCAGTGTGGTCGTTGATGGTCAAGTGACTCCAATAGACGATGGTGAAAGCAACTCCACCTTCGCCCTAAATGGCTACAAACTGAGTAATGGATTCCATCAAGCGCAGCACTACTACCTACTGCAATGGCGCAGCCACATGGATGTTGATGAAGGTCTAGCCAACATCAAACGCATGGGCCAACTCATCTCATTCGATCCAGGTTTAATCATTTGGTACGCAGACGAGTCACTGACTGATAACTGGGTAGGCAAACACCCAGGTGAAGGTTGGTTAGGTGTGGTCGATGCAGACCAAAATGCCATGACTTGGGAAAAATCCGGTGAAGTCGCTCAAACTCGTTACCAAGTTCGTGATGCTGCGTTTTCACTCAAAGATCATACCCCAATGCGTCTTGTGAACAGCGACGATGATGTACTTGAAGATACCAGTTTGGTTGGCAATGCTAGCTTCTCTGACGACCAAGATTACACCTCTCCACAAGCGCCTGATTCAGGACGTGTCCTAACGGAGTTTGGCTTAGCCGTTGATATTGTGAATCAGAGTGACAACAACGAATACGGCGTGGTTCGCTTATCGAAAATAAGCCAACACAACGTCGCCCCTACTGCGAACTTCGATCTCAATGTCACTGGCCTGAACGTTTCTGCACGTAACTTCAGTTCTGATCAAGACGGTGAGATCACCCGTTACCTATGGGACTTTGGCAACGGCACAACAAGTAACGAAGTGGCACCAACTTGGTCTTACGAGCAAGCCGGTGAATACACGGTGAACTTGACTGTTGTTGACGACAAAGGCGCTACCGATTCATTTAGCTCCGTAGTGAGTGTTGAATCTCCAAACGCCCTTCCAGAAGCGAGTGCAAAGTACATTCACTTGGGTCGCTGGGTAACCATGTGGTCTACAAGTTCAGACAGCGATGGTCGTATTGTTGATACCGAGTGGACACTTCCAAACGGAAAGGTGAAACGAGGTCGCACATTCACTTCAATCTTCCCTTCATACGGAGAGCACGAGGTGACACTGAAGATAATCGATGACCAAGGTGGGATTACGACTAAGACAATTTTAGTCGACCTGTAGCTCATCTTGGGTCTTAGGTCTTAGGTCTTAGGTCTTAAACGATAGACCATCAAAATAAGTACGCGGCTCTATCACGCGTACTTACAAGCAAGCTTAAGCACTGTTGTCTTCGAGCATGAGCCAAGACAGCAGTTTTAAGGAAACGTTATTATTTAAGCCGTAAGCAAAAGCCCTACCGATTTGGTAGGGTTTTTTATTGGTCGCAGTTCGAGATACTAGGGTTTTAATCACAGTAACGAAGTTACTGAACCACCATTAGATGATCCATTACACAGGCTGCTTTTGAATACGCGATTTACGAGCACTGAATGCGAACAGCAAGATAACAGCTAACACGAATGGTAATACGTAGATATTGAGGTTCTGCCACCCTGCTGTCGATTCTAGCCAGCCAGAGAGCATCGCTGTAATCGTCACACAGCCAAAGACAATAAATTCATTAAACGCTTGTGCCTTAGCTTTATTCTGCGATTGGTAGGACTGACTAAACAAACCTGTTGCCGCGATAAACATAAAGTTCCAACCGACACCAAGCACAACTAGAGCCGCTCTGAAGTGCCAGATAGATTCGCCATGAATGTTAATCGCGATACAGACGACGAACAGAACCCCGCCTGCCAAGATCATCATTCTTGAGCCAAACTTCTCGATAAGTGAACCAGTAAAGAATGCAGGAACAAACATCCCCAATACGTGCCACTCAATGACGCCCGCTGCTTTGGTAAAGTCAAAACCACAACCAATCATTGCCAATGGCGTTGCTGTCATCAGGATATTCATCACCGCATAAGCGACCATGGCAGCAAACACTGCGCCAATAAAGTTAGGCGCTTTTACTATCACACTGAGAGGATCGGATTTAGGTGCCTGACTATTAAAAGAGACTTTTGGAAACTGAATTGTTTGTAAGATGAGTAACGCAAGAATGTTCAATCCAATCAAAGAAGCAAAAGCACCAATGTACAAGCCATCTTGCGACCACTGTTGCGACATAATCGCCAAATTTGGTCCTAATACCGCGGCTAAAACGCCACCAGCCATCGAGATAGAGATCGCTCGGTGACGGGCATTTTCATCACACACCTCGATTGCAGCAAAACGATAAAGCGTGCCAAAACCTATGCCTATCCCAAGTAAGAACGTAGCGAAACAAAACAGATAGAAATTTTGCTGAGACAGTGCGTAGGTGGCAAGACTAGCTCCTGTAATGCCAACCACATTACCAATGCTAAATCCTCTCTTTCTCCCTAACTTGCCTGAAATTAAAGATGCTGGAATAGTGGCTGCCATTAGACCCAAAAACTGCAGTGCAACCGGCAAGGTGATCATGCTGACACTGGGTGCAATCTGCTTACCGATCAAACCAATCACAGAGATCAGTAATATGTTACCCGTCATCAACAAGGCCTGACACAGTGAAAGCAGCCAAACATTTCTATTCATCTTCGTTCCTAAATATGAGCACAGTTGGTCAATAGACCAAAAATTCAACAAAGTCGCAACACTTTGTTACTCATAGCAACTCTACAAAGCGACCAATAGACCAATATAAAGTGCTACCACCACATGACTTTGATTAGCGTTACTTAAGACGCTAGAGTTGAAATTATCATTACTTAAGATAATAATAATTTTCTGTTATTTATTGGCTTTGTTATTTATAGGCTTTAGTATTTGAAGGTGAGTATGATTAATCCACTTTGGCTCAATACGTTTAAGACTCTGGTTGAAGTTGGCCATTTCACCCAAACGGCAGAAAAGTTGTATATGACACAACCTGGAGTCAGCCAACACATCAAGAAGCTTGAACAAGCTTGTAATTGTGACCTGCTATCTCGAGAAAACAAGAGCTTCGAACTGACCGAACAGGGTCGGATTATGTATCGCTATGCGATCAAACTAGAGAAAGACCAAGAAGATCTTTTTGAGTCTCTGAGTTTTGATAACCCTTATGCTGGGCAATGTCACTTGTCTTGCTCTGGCTCACTCTCTTTGCGTCTGTATCCCAAGCTTCTTGAACTTCAACAGCAACACCAAGAGCTCAGCATTAACTTAGAAGCCGCTCCAAACAAAAAGATATTGAATGACCTAAGCGAAGGCACTACCGATATCGGCATTGTTAGGCATTCCCCGAACGACAGCTACTACCAAAGCCAAGTCATCGGCAAAGAAGCACTGTGTCTTATTGTTCACCACAGCCTTGCTGATTTAGAGATAACGCCGCAAGTATTGAATGACATTGGCCTGATTGCCCACCCAGATTCTGCACATTATCTGTCTTTGTATTTCGACCTTTGCGGAGATAAAGACTTAGCGAACATCAACGTTAATGAGATACCAAGATCTGGCTACATCAATCAGCTTCACCAGATCTTGCTACCCGTATCAAAAGGATTAGGTTTTACCGTGTTACCGGCTGGCGCGGTTGAACACTTCCCAGATAGAGACAAGCTACACGTTGTGCCGCCAAAGGTAGAAGTAGAGGAAACGCTGTATCTGGTTCAAAAACGAAACCGAAAACTGCCGCACCGATACGATACGGTTGTTGAGCTAATCAAACAGAACGTGAGTCGTTAGTTCGGTATAGATAGATTTAAAGCCTTTAGCTAGCTAGTTATTTCGCTATAAGAGCTAAAGGCTTTAATGTTGAAGTGATATTTATAAAAGACAACTACTCAGAAGCGCCAAACCCCTCTTTTGCTCGTTCAAAGTCATAATTATCTAACGCACTTCGAACATCTTTGAGAACAACAGAATGTGGATACTGTGCCAATAACTCAGTCACATATTGAGTTGCATCGTTATCATAAGCATCCAGCAGTGATAGCAACTGAGCATGCTGTTCTGACGTGATGCTCGGTGAATCAGAGGTATCAGCAAGACTCGCATCGGCTTCTTCAGTACTTGTCGTATTGAATCCCCCAACACCAGACACATCAAAGCTGATCTCAACTGCTTTAATCAGTTCGATTAACCCAAGTTCGCCTTGCTTAAGATCTGCTTCATCACACGCCTTGTTATGCGCTTTGCTTTCTAAATCACTGAGTAACTCTGCCAATCGCAATCCACCAATCGAAGCTGCCATGCTTTTTAAGGTATGTAGATTACGCTCTAACGTCTCCCAGTCGCCTTGTACTAAGTTATCAAAAGCATCCGACATAATGTCTGGCGATCCTTGGCAGAACCTATCAAGCATTTTGGCTTGCAGCTTCACATCATGATAAGTCAGTTGCTCAAACCTCGACTGAGAGAAAACAGGCGGCTCAATTTGGGGATCGGAGTGCAATTCCGCACTCTCACCAGAATCACCTGTCTGGATCGCATCTGAAGAGGTGTCTGATGGCGCTCGACCTTCAACTAAGACCTCAGGAACAATGTATCGAGTAATCAAAGACATCGCTTTATCAATAACAATAGGCTTATCCAAGAAGTCCGTGATGCCCGACGCCCTCGCTCGTTGTTTCGCATCAGCAAAAACATTGGCTGACATTGCAATAATCGGTACATCTATATCGAATTCACGAATCAAACGGGTAGCTTCAAAGCCGTCCATAATCGGCATTTGAAGATCCATGAAGATTATTTCGTAGTCGTTGTTTTTAGCTAACTCCAGCGCTTCCTTTCCGTTTTCAGCAAGATCGGCATTTAATTTAGAGCGACTGAAAAATGCTAAGGCGAGATCTTGGTTCAGCTCATTGTCTTCAACCAATAGCACTCTTTGCCCTTTGAACTCTATCTGATAATCCAGTTGCAACTCTTGAGCTTTGAAGTCGGCTAACGCATCCGAGCTTGAGCGTGGCAATGTCAGTACAAAGGAGAACTCACTGCCTTGCCCGTAAACACTCTCTACCGTAATTTGACTGCCCATCGCATGAACTAATTTCTGGCTAATGTTGAGCCCAAGCCCTGTACCGCCAAACCGACGTGTCGTTGTGGTATCCGCTTGGCTAAAGGCTTCAAACAGCTTGTGACGGTTCTCATCCAAAATGCCTATCCCGGTATCCATCACACTCACTCTCATGGTTAGGCTGCTGTCGTTCGAGTCAACATGCTCCACCGTTAATGCTACGCTGCCTTGTTCCGTAAACTTAATCGCGTTGCCCACAAGGTTGAGTATGACTTGGAACAACCTCAAGGGATCGCCTTGCAGTGGCGTGTCTAACTCTGGGTCGATGACCATCGACAAATTGAGTTGTTTCTCAGCGGCTTTCGACTCCATTAGTTCAATCACATCTTTAAAGGTCGTTACGGGATCAAACGGGACGTTATCAATAACAAGTTGTCCAGCTTCTATCTTTGAGAAATCAAGGATGTCATTGATGATACCGAGTAACGAATGGCCAGAACGGTGCACTTTCTCAATGTAATTTCGAGCGACAGGATTAGATATTTCGCCAATCGCCAGATAAGACAAGCCAATAATGGCGTTCATTGGGGTTCTTATCTCATGGCTCATATTGGCTAAGAATTCCGATTTAGCTTGGCTCGCCAAATCGGCTCTCTGTTTCTCTTCTTCCAATTGTTCGTTAAGGCGCTTCATTTCTGAAATATCGAATGCCCAAAATAGTGTGGCGACTTCACCATCAATCTCAAAAAGATAGTAACTGACCAAAGCAACAAATCGGGTTCCATCAGACTTTCTGAGTACTAACTCCCTATTTTCAACTTTACCGTTAAGGTCGAGCTCTTCATGCACGCCATCACGAACGCTCAGCGAGTCATGGATAGCGGCAACGTCGATAGAAGACAACGCCTGATCTTCCACGCCAAACAAACGTTTTGCCGTATCGTTCGCGTAACGAACCTCTTCTTCAAATACCACACTAGCTGCAATTGGAGAGCTATTTAGCATGTTGTAGAGTTGGTTCTGCGCCTTTTCCAGAGCTTCGGTCGCTTCCTTAGCAATACTGATCTGCTTCGCTAATTTACGATTCCAGAAAATAATAAGAAGAAGGATCACCAGAGAAAAAACCGAAATAGTGTAAACCAATTGATAGTCAACTCTTTCTATCGCTTTGGGCGCCGCCCACTTCGCCGATATCTTTTGATGTTCTTCAGCAGAAATACTCTCAATCGCCTTATTCACAATCGAATAAAGCAAAGGTTCAGATTTGATGACATGCAGAGTTGGCGACAGGAAGAAGTCTAACCGGCCGATGATACCAACCCCTCGATGACCAAATGAATCAATGAGGTAATTGAGGACATCAACAGTGTCGACCATGCCGTCTAAGGTTTTATCATCCAATCGGTTGAGCCCATCGGCCGTGGATTCTACCTCTACCCACTCAACGTTCGGGTACTTATCTAAAATCGCGTTAGTATTTGCCGCATTCTTCAATATACCGATTTTCCAACCATCAGCTTCTTCAAGTACCAAGCTACTAACGTCTCTTCTCGATGCAATGGCCAAACGACTTGAAAACAAGCTTTTAGCTGCTTTGACGTTATCTCCTAACGAACGATTCTCTTGAGCTGCTGAAACCAGTTCCACTTCATGATGATCAACCAAGCTTCGGGTCTCAGACCAATTCGCCACGTCAACATGCTGAATACTTAGCCCTGTTTTTTGTTCAATCAGCGTTAGATAATCATCAATCATCCCGATGTATTCACCGGTATTGGATACCGCTTCATAAGGTAACGAATTCGGATCGATACCTATACGTACATCCGGATTATCTTTAATCCACGCCCTCTCTTTTTGGCTTAGATTTAGGATCTCTCCAGTCAAGTTACTCGCTTGATAAACATCCGCAATATAGCGTTTCGCCGCATCTCCGAATGAACTAAATTGTTCGACAGATGGAAAATAAACATGGTTCCGCTCTAACGAATTAACATCAAAGTAGAAAGTCATCGAACCAGAGTTGATACTCCCTCCCTTGGTCCTATAATTCGCCACCTTGGTGACTGATGAAAAGTGAGAGGTATTTTTCTTCTCTCCATATTGATCAACTAGGTTGCCTATGTACCAAGATTTGATCGGGCGACTATTGTTATCCGCTTGTGCGGTGATCACCTGAAAAGAACTGTCCGTGTCGAAAATTTCAAACACTTCCGTCAACTCTTCAAAGCGGTCGTTGACGATAAAATACGCAGATATTTGCGCGATAATATTCGCTTTTTTAAGGACTAGGCTTAAATCACTCTGAACCTGCATCTCGATAATTTGGTTTAAGCCGTCATCCTCCTGTTTAAGCCTTTTAATTGCGGCATTGAAGCTATCTCTGATTTCTTCACTCTTAAAGTCCACATAGATCGGATACTCAACTTTATACTCGTCATGTAGCGTTAGCTCTGCCATTTCAATAAAACGAGTGTTGGTGATAAACCACTCTAGCACTCTTCGTTCAACCATTAGCAGGTCAACATTTTGAGCCCTCAACTGCGAGAATGCTGATTCAAGATCTTCGTAATCTTCAATACGATCAATGTCTAACTTACTCTTCAGAACTTCAACAGAGTTTTTAATTGTGGATGTTTCGTCGAACAATAACGCCCCTAATGATAGGTCTTTTGGGGATTGAAGTTGGAGTTTGCGGCGAGTTAGTGAAACAGGAACAAACTCAACATTAAAAACGTTATCACTTAAAAAGTGCGCATTAGGATCATCAAACTGAACACCAGAAAAAAAGGCTATAGAATTATTGTTATCGATGGCTTTTTTAGCGGCGCTAGGTGGAAGTGTGACAACGTCACCTAGTTTATATCCCATGTCATTCAGTGCACGCTGAAGAATGTCGTACTGTAGCCCGACTGCGGTGCTGTCTGGGTAAATATACGGAGGGTTACCAAAGCCAAACACGCCTTTTAGCGGCACTCGATAGGGGGAACTGTCTAGCCACTTCGATAAAATCTTGTTCTTGTTATCAACGTCGAAGGTTTCAATCTGTTTGTTGATTAGCGTCAGCAGTTCTGGTTCATCGGTTCGAATCACCATTGATGCTTCAAACCTTTTCCAATGCTCCAGAACATAATTTACCGCTAAATCATGAACGCCAATCTTTTTCGCAAGATCCATAGTGGTGATAGGTTCACCGACCATGCCTTCGACATCCCCGGCCCCTAACGCACGTACTGCATCAATAACGTTATCAAAATTCACTCGCTCAATAGAACTCAATTTGACACCGGCTCGCTCCAAATCGATATTTTCGTTAACCATCGCAATACGGCGTTTATTATTTTGATCTAGGTTTCCATCGAGTTTGTTGTCGATGGGAACAATCACTGCGACCTGATAAGGAATATAGGGAGCACTCGCAAGAAAACGGCCACCTTCACTTGGGTCGAACTGTTGGAATGGAAATACATCGCCTCGCCCGTCGACTAACGCGGCTTTAGCCTCGACACGCGAGTTAACTGTGACAAACCGAACATGAACACCAAAACGCTGTTCAAGATCTAATGTCCAATCTTTGATGATCCCAGAAACCTGCCCATCATCATCGATGAATGAGTAAGGATAATGGTTGGCCAAGACAACAAAAGTTACCGTTGGTTGGTTTCCCAACCACTGATTTAACTCAGTATCTGTTACCTCAGCAGCATTCGTAGATCGCATTAGCAGCGACCACACCACAAGTGTAATGACCAGAAAAACAACCAAACGATTTAGCGACAACATCAAGCCATCACTCATCTCTAAATTTCTCTTTAATTGCTAGAATCTCAGGTAACTTCAGAAAAAACACATCAACGATAGTTGGATCAAAATGTTTGCCTTTCTGTTCTTCAAACAAGTTCAGCGCCTCATCAATACTCCAAGCTTTTTTATAAGGGCGCTCTGCGGTCAGGGCATCAAACACATCAGCAACAGCCGCAATTCTTCCAACCAATGGGATACCTTCACCAGCTATCTGGTTTGGATAACCACTGCCATCCCATTTTTCGTGATGATATTGCGCCACCTGAATAGCCATACGCATCAGTTTGGAATCACTCTGCCTACCAAGTATATCAACACCATATTCGACATGCTTTTGCATAATTGTCCACTCGTCGGCGTCCAATTTACCCGGCTTGAGTAATACGCTATCAGGAATACCGATCTTGCCAATATCATGCATTGGTGCTGCATCACGCAACGTCTCGGCATCTTCGTCAGTCATTCCCAAGGCTTTAGCTAGCACTTCACAGTAGTGACTCATACGCTTAACGTGCATGCCTGTTTCATTGTCTTTAAATTCAGCAGCTCTACCCAGTATGTTCAGTGTTTCTAGCTTACCGAGATTGATCTCTTGAGTTTTCTCTTTTACCTGACTAAACAACGCGCGTTGTTGGTCATAAAGTGCGATATGCGTTTTCACACGCTGGAGTGCAATTGCAGGGGTTATCGGCTTGGTTAGGTAATCGACAGCCCCCAAGGAGAGTCCTTTTACTTCGGCTTCTGGACCAATTGTGGCGGTCACGAAAATGATAGGAATGTGAGCCGTATTCGGCTGAGCTTTAAGTTGGCGGCACACCTCGTAACCATCGATGTCAGGCATCATGATATCAAGGAGGATAAGGTCTGGCTGCGGCACCATCTTCGCGATCTTGATACCAATTGTGCCGTTAATCGCTACTTTCACTTGATAAGTATCTTTGAGTATTGCCGTTAACACATCCAAGTTACTTGGGGTGTCATCCACGACTAACACTATAGGTTTCCGACTCATTGATACCTCGTATACAAATCAAACAGTTATAACCCTAGTGTAGAACGATTTCCAGAGGTTAAGCAGAAAAAAAGCAATTGATTTTCAAAAATGAAGAGTAGATCTTCGAGTGACGTCAAACTAACGGTTTGAGTCTAGCCTGATGTCAGAAACTCGGCGGACGATCCCAGGTACAAATCAGATAGAGGCAAAAACTTTGGTTCACAATATATTCAATTGAGGGCGGATCAGATCATAAATAAAGACCCGTTCATTGGAATGGTCAAACACTTGATTAACAACACCACCAGCCATATGCGAGTGTCCTCCACCAAAACCAACACCCGTATCATTCAGCGATCTCTTTATCACCTTAGCCATGTCATTCTGGGGGCATTCAGAACGCAATGAAACAAATGTTCTCTCATGACTACGGGCACTCAACACCACAATATCTAGTTCATCAACTGTAAGTAGAAAGTCACCAAGCACTCCTAGCATATTTTTGGGACACCCTTCTGGTAAGCTCCCAAATGCACAATTTCCGTCTTTCCTAATAGATTCAAACATGAAATCAAATAACTTCAACTCTTGATATTCGATTTGATTTCGACAAATACGATTGACCATATTCATATCAGCACAGTTTTGAAGTTGAAGTAGGGCTTTGATATCAGCTTTGTTCATTGCGCGGGTAAAATTTGCCGTATCGAACGTCAATCCAACAAGTAGAGCCGTCGCTACGCGGTCGGGAATTGGAATATCATAATGATTAAAGTACTCCACCATAATGGAAGCTGTTGCGCCATAGTTAGGTCGAATATCTGAAAACCAAACGAAACTGGGTGCTACAACCTGATGATGATCGATCACCCCAACTTCTATACCCGGTAAGTCGGTAACATTTTTTTCACCAATACAGCCATCTACCACAATGATTTTGTCATTGGGCTTTAAATCTAATCGATGTGACTTAACTATGGGAATATCAAGCCAACCAATCAAATTATGTAAAGAAACACGATCAATAAAGCCTTGATAAGTAATGAGTGGTTTAAAGCCCTTCTTTCTAAGTAAATAAGCGAGAGCAAAAGCGGAGCCAACCGCATCATGATCAGGAAAGTCATGAGCTTGAATGATGATTCGTTCGCAGTCCCTGAGACGCTCAAGAAAATCGTTAAATGAGAAAATAGACATACCTCACCTTAACCTTTCAAGTTTTCTATTGTATTAAGAACAGTTTCAGTACCACCACCCAATGGACTAACTATCTCATCTCCATATTGTATTCCAATAAAAACACCGAGAGCGATTAAGATAAGACTAGCAACTTTTAACATGAGAACACCACTAACTATAAATAAAGCGAATCAATTGAGTTCTAAACGTAAGAACACCTAACTCCTAAGCCTCTCAAACAGAAGAAATTTAATAAACACCCATTCCAAATTAACTAAAACTTACTCACACTTAACAAAACAAACATTGACTTATATCCCATTACGATTAATGCGCCATTGAGTGATATTCAACTAGACTATATGGTCTTGAGCTCATCTGACACTACGGCCATATGGAAAACTTATCTAATGACACGGAATAGAATTGTCACAGGTATGCTATTTGCGTTAGCACCAACTCTTAGTTTTGCTAACGCTGACAATCAATTTGAATTTTCGCACTCTAAACAGGGAACTGTATGTTCATCTAATCCTGATATTTGGCAGCTTGGCGGTGAGCTGCAAGTTGATGCTCCTATTTCGCTGAATGGCAAGGTCATCACTCGCGGCGGACAAAAAAAAGCAAGCAATAATGTTGACCTATTTGCAGGACAAGAGTCCTCTACCGAACAACATTACATGACGAGTTCTATCGGATGTATACAATCTGACGACCCAATGTCATTGGTTGGTGCTGTCGCCTCTTTATACGAAGTACAACACACCACATTGAGCAGCTCAGACATTCCACCACCAGTTCGAGAGCCTGATCTGCCCAAAGCGCCAGAAATCGTCAAAGATCAATTTGAAACCAAAACTCAATTTGATCAACGCGTCGAAAAATTGCGAATAGAACGACAACAACAAATAGCCGCTATACAACTTAAATACCGTCAACAAGTAGAAGCTCGAAATGCCAAAATTAGAGTACTACAAGAAGGCGCAGATTCTCGAAAAGGCGATTTGAGCGTGCAGAAAACGCAACTCGTTGCTAAGGCTTTCAGAGATGTAATGGGTAAACCGGTTGTTACAACAAAAAGTTACGATGCTGAAAAGCAGCAAATGCACCTGTCGTTTAAAGCGTCAAATCAAAATTACCAACGAGATATAATCCTGAATGTGCCTCTCGAACAGGCTCGCGATGTCTTCAGTAACATTGATAAGCTTGACCTCGCACTCACCTACTCTTATGACGAGAGCCAACTAGAGCTTGTAAATATAAAAGGCAAGTACGATGACGCTATGTTCTCTGGAAATGTGGCTGAGAGTAATTATCAGCCCGAAGCTCTGAGTGTGGTTCTTAACAATGGTCCGAGTAGTGCCTCTATTCCTGGACTAGAGATGCAAAACCCTAACTTGATAGATGCTTTTGAAGTCGATTCACGCCTCTCGGCAACGGACAACACCGCCTCTGATGAATTGAAGCAACTACTTAATGGCTTTGTGCCTGTGGAAAGTAATTCATCCAACTGGTTCTTCAACCTATCTATAGAAGATTACGCAAATTCAGATCAAGTAGCCTTTGCGCGCAGCAGTGGTGAAGTTATGTCTGACGTCGCGACAAAAGTTCTGGGTGTTCCAGAAAGGCACGTCTACGAGCTCATTGACCGTGACGCAACCAGTGGTGCGATTAAAGATAAGTTACGTTTAATGTTAGACAACGTCGATGAAGGCGATACGGTTTACTTCTACTACAGTGGACACGGTATCCCTGCGATTCCCGATAATGATCCTTACATTCTCCCGCAAGATAAGATCCCTGACTACATAACTGATGATGAGTTCTTCAAACTCGATAACCTCTACAAAACACTGTCTAGCAGCAAAGCAGGCAAGATAGTCGTTATGGTTGACAGTTGTTTCAGTGGAGCGACTGATGGTGTATCGGTCATCAAAGGGGTTGCCGCCTCTAGACTAGCTCCGAAAAAAGTCAGTATCGATCCTGAGCGCATGGTCGTGATCACCGCGGGACGCGATAAAGAGTATTCCAATATGTACCAAGAAAAAGGTCATCGCCTGTTTAGTTATTACCTCATGAAGTCAATGATCGAGGGAAACAAGGATGTGAATACACTTTATCAAGATGTTTACGACAAAGTGAAATCTGCCTCTTTTGAGATGGGGGATTTAAAACGTCAACATCCAACAATTACTGGTAACCAGACTATGTCTCTTTAAGAGCATGCCACTTTTAAAACTATTTCAATTTACAACCTATTTGAAACATTGATTAAGGCTTATATCCATGTTTAAGAAAACACTTTTAGCAACATCCGCTCTTCTTATCTCATCAACAGCCTTCGCTGCGGATGTAGAGAACTCTAATCTAGATATCGCATTCCAAGGTGCTCACTTCCAAGGTGCTGGTAACCAAGTAACCATGTTACGCGTACCAGTAACCAACAAGGACACTGGACAAACTCAATTCTTTGACATGAGTGCAGAGTTCGCAGCGGACAAAAATGGCAACCTAGTATTTAAGAATATGAGTTCCATAAAATCAGTTGCCTTTACAAGTGCCAACCAACTAATTGCCGGACACTATCTAGACACTAACAATTGTAGTTGGTTCGTTGAAGGGCCATCAGTTACATCCAATGGAAGATCCAGTTGGAGCTTTTTTAAACCAGCCAATAATATTGGTTGTAAAAACTCTGATCAGCGTTCAGGTCAAGTACTAAGTGGACCGTTAGAAAAAAATCAACTAGCTATTACTCAATCGAATACCTACGAAAAGATTATTAAAACTTCAGAAGGAAACCTGAATTACGGTGTATATCGTGGAAGCTACGTTATGTCAGCAGTTCAAACAGGAAGAAGTATTGCAATTAATATCTATGATAAGTACGGACTAGATGGTAGTTGGACAATAATGCAAGCGCCAAACCCAGGTAAAAAAGAAGACTAATGAAAATAATAGCGCTAATCATCTCCCTGTCGAGTGCTTGTGCTTTCGCCTCCCCGTCTTGGTACGGGGAAGTGCCATTGGACTCAACTTTGAGCTATGGGTTCGGTAAAGGCAACACTTATCAACAAGCCAAAGACGCGGCTTATCATGATCTGGCTAAAAGTGTTGAAAACCGAATAGTCAGTAATACCACCAGCACTAAAACCTTCGAAAATGGCGAGTTGAAAAAATCTGCGGCTTCTCATAAAGAGTCCATATCCAATGTAGTTTTCCGAAACAACGTCACCATTATCAACAGTGAAAAATCGCAAAACCAGTTTTATGTTCAAGTTCAATATGACCCCGAGTCATTTGTACAAAAGCTCACTGCTTGGTTAAAGAAATCACAATGTCACAGTGAATTACACCCATACTGGTCAACAACGACCATGCTAAAAAACTGGGTAGAACAACACCAATGTCTGCCGGATATAGATATCGAGCGGTTTGCTGGGGGCTGGATGCTCTCCAGCAGTAGTGGCCAGTTAATACTACCCGAAGCAAAGTATAACCACCTATTTTTCAACTATTCAGATGACAGTATAGATATTCAATCATCCAAGCGACGACTCAATGCTGGCGACCATTACTTTATTCAACTCAACTCAAACCAAGCGGGTTACCTCTCTTTGTTTCAAGTTTATGAAGATGGCAGTACTGGCGTGTTAGTTGAAAACCATCAAGTCACAGATAGCGACTCTATCGAGTTTCCAGATAGAAACAAATATGACGGCATCGAAGCACTGCTCAACGATGGACAAGAGACATACGATACCAACATCGCATTGCTCTGCCCTACAAAAATTGATACCTCTCGATTTGAGCGATTGGATGAATCGCGTTTATCAACAGACACCCCAGGGTTTGGATTGATCCTGAACTATTTCGAGCACTGTGATTTTGTCATGGAACGACTCTCGATAGAGAAAGGTTAATCCCTCGGTCAAGGAACAGATATGAAGAAAATAATTTGTCAGCTATCCCCTTTAGCAATACTGATCTCTAGTGGCTGGGCATCTGCTGATACGCTGCAACAAGCGTGTGAACTTTCAATTACCGAACAAAGTTGCCCTAGCGTCGAACATTTTGTCAATCAACCTTTTGAAGCTAAAGATGAGTTTGAAAAATACAAACTCTGCAGTGAAGCCCAATTTGATCTTTACAAAGTGCAAAAGAACTGCGAATTCGATCAATATGTGGCACAAGCTCAACAAGAGTTTGATAAGTTTAAAACCAAAGTTTCAGAGTCTTGGGATAATCCTACCTTTAGCGACCAATTTAAGTGGGTCAGCTACAGCCCCTCTCTACAAATAAAGCGTGAAGTTAACTTCGAGAAAAATACGATTCAAGTCACCACTATTGCAGGTGAAACAACCTCAATAGAAGAACTCAAAGAAGAGATCGTGCGTACATCTCAGCTGACCATTGGCGAAGCCCAACAAGCCGATGCTTATACCTCTGAACTGATTGAAGCAACAAATGTTGAGAAACTCAGTGACAAGACATTCTTACCCGTTTCCGAAACACCAAAGGTTCAGGCTCAAGAGTTAGACAAAGCTCTTGAAAATGTGGCCGTGACCAAAGCCAAAGACAGTAAAGGCAATACCGTTCTCAAAGCCGTTATTTCTTTTCCGCCAAGTTGGCTTAATCGTAAAGAACAACGCTTTTTTGATACCGTTGAAGTTTACGCAGAAAAATACAAACTTGAGCCTGAATTTATACTGTCTATCATCAAAACAGAAAGCGCTTTCGATCCTACAGCAACCTCACATATTCCTGCCTTTGGCCTGATGCAAATTGTCCCAAGTTCCGCAGGATTAGATGCGACAAACTTCCTATTTGGTGAACAACAGCTACTGAATAAAGAATACTTATTCGACCCCGAAAAAAACATTGAGGTCGGTACCGCTTATTTGCACTTACTGCGCTCTCGCTACTTCAAAGGCGTTACCAATGAAGAGAGCTTAAAGTACTGCATAACAGCGGCTTATAATGGAGGCATGGGCCCAATCTATCGTATTTTCGGAGGCAAACGCTCAGTTGCAATCAAGAATATTAACCAGCTTGAGCCACAACAAGTATTCCAAACTATCCAACAAAAGCACTCTGCTGCGGAAACTCGTAACTACTTGAAAAAAGTAAGTAAAACAGAAGTTAATTACGAAAAGAATATGATTTAAGGATAAAACATGAAAAAGACTCTAATTATCGCTGCAATTACTACATTGTCATTTCAAGCAGCTGCTAACTCCGAATTTCCTAGTTGGCGCATGAACCCACAATCTGATTTGCCTGAAGGCTTAATCGCAGGCGTTGCTTGTGTTGAAAGTATGGGAGACATGACGCTTGATATGGACATCGCTTCAATGGAGGCGAGAGCATCGCTAGCCGCATCTCTCGAAGCCATGGTGCAAAAAGAGCTCGATACAAATCGAACCTCGGAGAAAAAGAAGATTGTAACAGCAGATCGTAAGGACAATGTTGTGACTACAACCGTAACCGCTAAATCGACCACAAAACAACTGACCAACCAGCTAATGAAGTTTACCTGGGTAACAGAAAGCGTTTCTGTAGAAAAAGATGTCGAAGAATATTTATGTACCCGGGTGGTTGCACGAGCACCTCAAGTTGTTGCTGAATAAGGTTTTATCATGTCAGAACAAGCTCTACCTTCATCTGTTGATAAAACAGCACCAGAAGAAGACATGTCTTTAACTCAACAAGCTCCCAATGAAGATCAAAAAGATTTTCTTGAAATAATGAGAGAGAAGACACCAAACTCTATCCTTGCCATCATTGCGCTGATCATCGCAGGTGGTCAGTTCAACGATGCTATTGATATGGGAAGCAAAGGTTGGGACCTCTTAATTTCTAACTTTTCAGATGCTCCATCTAACGAGCGTCTTTCTAAAGTCTATATTCGTGCTTCCAGTGGCATTTTAGAAGAGACATTTGGCTCTCCGGTTTATACCAAGATGTCGAATGGTGAGGTACAGATAAAGTACTACAAAGACAGTAAGTTTATTCTTTCTGCAATAACATCCAACGACACAATAGATGCTTTTCTCATTTTCCCTAAACCGGGGTTTGTCGCTGATGTGAACTACCACGCAGGCAGCGCCACTTATTTGGAAACCAACTTCGTTAACTCGACAACAGAACATGCTGCCATATCCAATATTGCGCGTTCAGGTAATTATTACATTGAAGAAGCAGAAGGTGGTCGCTATGAACTGTTATACAGCTCTGTCGGTGGTTACAGCGAATATCTATCCGCTCTCTCTGGGCAACAACTCAAGTTACTCGCTGATTTTAATGACAAATTGATGATGGAAGAGAATACAAAAGATTCTATAACTAAACTACGTAGTGAAATCAGGCCAAACTTCTATGGGTATACGACGGTCGATTTAGAATCACTCGCCCCTGCAATCCTTACCAAGCTTGAATATGAATTGATCACTGATTAACAGCAGCGTTGGTCATTGATAATCGCTATCCAGAAATGTGTATATCTGATTCGGTTGGCTCTACGTACATTGATGAACTCATCAAGTTTGCTAAAACTGAACAAGTCTTAAAAATCGGCTATAAATAGAGACAAAAAGAGCTCCTCATAATGTAGGAGCTCTTTTCATTTCGGTAACTAGGGGTTTAAGCAGGCTAGAGACCCAGTAATCTAACGACCAGAATAATACATACAGATTCGAACACCATCGAACTCACGAATCTCAAATGGGATCTCGTAGATCGATTCCATCACTAACTTTTCAACCACTTCCGAAACCTTACCCGACTTAACCACTTGGCCCTTCTTCATCGCGACAATGTTATCTGAGTAACAAGAAGCAAAGTTGATGTCGTGAATCACGATCACCACCGCTTTATTAAACTCATGCGCTAAGCGACGCAGCGTCTGCATGATTTCAACCGAGTGTTTAATATCTAGGTTATTCAGAGGCTCATCTAAGAACACGTAATCTGTATCTTGCGCCACAACCATCGCGATAAACGCCATTTGACGCTGACCGCCACTCAATTCATCAAGGTATTTGTTTTGAATGTCGGTAATGCCAAGGTGCTCTAGCGCTGTATCGACGATCTTATGATCTTCGTCTTTCAAGCGACCCTGTGAATGCGGAAAACGACCAAAACAGACCAACTCACGAATCGTAAATCGCATATTGATGTTGTTTGATTGTCTTAACACGGCAAGGTGCTTGGCTAGCTCTTTGGTATCCCATTCAGCCAGTAATTTATCGCCGATAACGACCTCGCCCGCATCACTTTCGGTTAAGCGGCTCGCCATTGAAAGTAGCGTACTTTTACCCGCACCATTTGGGCCAATGATAGAAGTCACTTCTCCTTTCGGGAACATAGCACTGGCATCATCAACCACGAGTGACTTGCCATACTTCTTAGTTAAACCTGTTAATTTAATCACTACTTACTACCTTTACTGAATTCTGGTGCGTAACAACAAGAACATAAAATACAAACCACCGACCAAGTTAATGATCACACTCACTGTGGTTTCAAACGCCATTACTTTTTCGATAAACCATTGGCCTGAAACCAATAGAACGACCGCTAACAAACTGCTTGCGATGATAAGCACACGATGTTGATAAGATTTGAATATCTGACGAGCTAAGCTCACGGTGATTAAACCAAAGAACAGCACTGGGCCAACCAAAGCCGTCGATACCGCGACCATCACTGACACAATCACCAAGGTAATTTGAGTCAGTCGCTTGGTATTCACCCCTAAGCTTGTTGCGTTATCGACACCAAGCCAAAGCACATCAAGCTTAGGCGCTAACAACCACAGGCCAAGCAAGCTCAAACCTAATGGAATAAGGCTGAGGTAAACCAGTTCGCCTTTCACGTTATTGAAGCTTGCGAACATCACATTCTGCAGCACCGCAAATTCATTGGGATCAATCAACATCGCAAGGAAGTTCGCTAAACTCGAGAATACGCTGCCACACACGATGCCTATTAAAAGCAGTGTGAAAACGTTATTTCGCTTGCTCTTAAAGTAGAAATGGAACAGAGCAAACGAGAACAAGATCATCACAGTTACAGACATCGAAAAGTTTGCGATTGAGTCAATCACCCAGAAACTGGTACTGCCAAACACAAACAGAAGTACCGTTTGAACCAGCATATACAAGCTGTCAAAGCCCAAAATGGATGGGGTTAGAATTCGATTATTAGTAATGGTTTGGAACACCAATGACGATGCAGAAATCGCCACCGCCGCCAACACAATTGACAGTAGTTTAGGTAGTCGCAGAGACAAGAAGAACTCATAGTTATCCCACGTAAGTCCCTGCCCCACAAATACAGCCGCCATACACAAAGACGCGATGGCCAGAATCGCAATTTTTACTGAATCACGCATTCGACTTGTCTCTCATGATTAGGTAGATAAAAATCAAGCCACCAAAGATGCTGATTACCATCGAGATTGGAATCTCATAAGGGAAAATGACGATTCGAGCTAACAAGTCACAAACCAATACCAAGATCACGCCCCAATAGGCTGTCCAAGGCAGAATCTTCTTCATGTTATCGCCCATCATCAGCGACACGATATTCGGCACGATAAGGCCAAGGAATGGGATAACACCGACGATCATCACTACAGAAGAGGCACAGATAGCGACCAATGCAACACCAATGAAGACGATCTTCTGATAATTCAAGCCGATGTTTTTCGCAAAGCTCTCGCCAATACTCGCCGCACTGAACTGACTCGCGAAGTAGTAAGCCAACACACAAGCAGGCACTGCGAGGTAAAGAATTTCATAGCTGCCTTGCAACACACTCGCAAAGTTCGCCATTGTCCATGCCGACATGGTTTGTACTAAGTCGTACTTATAAGCAATAAAAGTTGTTAGAGACGAAACAACGTTGCCATACATGATGCCAATCAAAGGCACCAACACCGCATTCTTGAACTTCAGGTGTTGTAGAAAACGGACCAATAGCATGGTTCCGAAAACCGCAAACGCGAAAATGAAACCTAAGTAGCTCCATTGCGCTGCATTGCCCAGAACCAGGATACCGACTATGTACCCAAGCATGGCGCAGTCAATGGTGCCCATCGTCGAAGGCGCGGCAAACTTGTTCTGCACGATCTGTTGCATGATCAAGCCAGCGACACTCAAGCCCGCACCGGCAAGCACAATCGCGAACAGTCGAGGGATTCGACTAACAACATAAATAGAGTTGGCGTGTTGGTTGCCATTGAAGAAGTCGCTAAAACTGATCTCAGCGACTCCAATCATCAATGACATAACGCATAACACAACAAGAAATACAGCAGCGGCAATGGGTTTCAACATAGAAATAATACTAAAGGTAGGGCTCTTTGAGTCCGTATGAAAAGTGAAAAAGGGCTTATAAGAACGCTCTTATAAGCCCAAAAATCTGATGATTGATGACTATTGAATCGTTCGTTCAATATCACCCAACATTCTGTGAATCGCTGTCACGCCACCACCCGCCAAATACCAAGCACTTGAATCAAGGTAAACGATGTTGCCTTGCTGCGCTGCAGGTGTCGCCGCAACTAATGGGTTATCAAACAGCTGTTGTGCGCGACCTTCTGATTTGCCAATTGCTTTTTCGCGGTCAAGAACGTAAAGCACTTTAGGTTTTGCGTCAGCAATGTATTCAAACGAGATTAGGTTGCCGTGAGTCCCTTTAATTGGAGCCACAGTTGCACTCTTTGATTCCACGAAACCAAAGTCATCAAAGATGATTGAGAAACGGCTGCCTTTGTTGAACATCGCAATGTTGTTACCGTTGTTCATTAGCATCATTGCTGAAGTTTCGTCAGACGCTACTTTGTCGTTTACCGCTGTGATAGAAGCTTGAGTCTCTTTAATGATCGCTTCGACTTCAGCTTGCTTACCAAAGATGTCGCCTAGCACACGCCAGTTTTGCTGAGCATCAGCCCAGTACTTGTCGCCTTCAATAGAAAACATGACAGTAGGAGCAATTTGTGCCAGTTTGTCGTAAACCTTAAGCATGCGGTTTTCCGCGATGATGATGTCAGGCTTCAACATGTAGATAGCTTCAAAATCAGGTTCGCTTAAAGAGCCTGTATTTGCCGTCGTATCTTTGTACGAAGCTAGGTAATCAGGCAGCAAGCTATGAGGCGCGCCAACTGGCTGTACACCAATTTTATCGAGCACGTCTAAGCTACCGTGGCCTAGAACCACCACTCGCTGTGGTACTTCAGTAAACTGCGCTGTGCCTTTCACATGCTCAATGGTGACGGTTTCCGCATGCGCGGTCATCATGAATGATGATGCTAGAACGATGGCAAGCCCGCTCAATAACTGGCGAACTGAATTGATTGTTTTCTTCATGTTTCTTCCTTTGCCATTGATACAAACCACCACTCATGACAATGAAAGTCACATTACTCATAGACGAGCATGGGGCGTACACAACTGCTAAATAACGATAATTTAAAGTCTGTCATTGGATTGACAACAAACTTGTAACGCAAGTGAGAACTATTATCAATTATATTTGCACTAAATTGGCGATACAACAACTTTATTATTCAGAAATGTAAAAGTGAGTATTCATATTTTGCGTAGTCAGGAGAGGTATTAGGAATCAGAAATATCAAAAAGACGCGAAGAGGAAAATACTCATCAACCTGAAGAAAAAAACAGATGGGGAAAGCACCCAAAAACCCTGTAATTACAACGCTGAACCCCAAAATCATGGATTGTAATTTACAATGTAAAGATCATATACAACAGAGACTTAATCATCACCAAATCAGCTGATTAATTAAACCCACTAATGACAACGAATACGAACAGCTGAAAAGCCAAGACTCAGTCAGATATCATGGTCAAATCCCTGACCTTCGCTCATTTAACCTTCAGTAACCGATGGTAAATCACCCAAAAATATTTTTGAATTTAATTGAAAATAGGGTTGTAATTTTGAAAACTAGGCGTATAGTTCGCCACCTGGCTCTAATCTATAGAGCTGTTAATGCTAAAGTAAGTCCAAGTTCCACATAGACAGTTCTCGATTCCCTCGTTACACCATCTCTGCGTCAGCTTTCACCCAGATAGTCATTCAATAGCTTTTAAATTCGATCCTACTACCGATCTATCGTCATTTGCTCTTTTGTCAGCGAAGTCAGAATAGATCGAGCACTTAAATACAAATGTAATAAACACAAGGCACAGTTATGTCACGCAGAACAACACGACAAACCCATTGGTACCAACTATCACGCGAAAAAACAGTCAATAAACTAAAAGGTAATAAATGCTCAAGATTAAAATAGATTTACACAAAGAAGAGATTTCATGGGTCACCGAGATTCGACAGCTCAATAGCGATATACTCCACCGCCACATATTGCCCAAGCTACAACATCACAGCTATCTCATCGACTTTGAATTTAATGAACGAGAAAGCATCGGAACTATCGTTTCAGGCAACGGAAACACCCTAGGACATTTCACACTCCTATAGCATTTCCCAAAGGCTACAAAAGAAACACCATCTAGTCCCAAAGATGTAAAAGATGTCACCCTCAATTCGCTCTAGCAGAACAAAATAGAGTAGAAGTAAAACAGATCTGAAACCTAGCCCTTTTTGCATTTCACACGCGGCTAACGCTAGCTAGGTTATCGTACTTCTATTGAAACCAACTTATATCAAACTCTAAATCACCATTGAGTCATTATCAGTGCATTCATGGACTAATAAGTTAACGGCATCGACCTTAACTTCTGATCAAGAGTATATAAGTGTTCTGCAGCTTGCATGTGTTGAGGGTAATCACTGAACTTCTCACGATTCTCCTCATTCATCTTACATGTCTCATCCACCAGCATTAACTTCCAATACAGCTTCGTTGTATGCAACATCGCCAGTAACGGTTTGAACACCTCTTTCTCATAAGCTTGAATCAACTCTTCAATCAACTCGTCACGTTCGTCTTCGCTTGCGATTGAACCCTCGGTTGCCGACAACACTTTTTGATACTTCAGGTTTTGTTGCAGCTTATCCATGACCGTTTGGTTTTCTTCCGCTAAGTCAACAAGCTTCGACTTAATGATGTTTACCCAATTCGCTTGGCTCAGTACTGTGTCATCAACGCTGGTAAAATCTTCTCGTATTTGTCGTTCAACATCTTTTTGAGCTTTCTTTAAAACCGCACGCACCTTTTGGAAAGGCAGCTGATACTCCTTACTTAGCTCGATAATCAGTTTATGAAAGCCACCATTTGGAAGGTGTAAGTTTTCTTTAAACGTCGCCATTGCAGCTTCTTGCTGTTCGGTAAGGTGAGTCATTCTGTTTCCTATTCTTTATCACTTATGGTGCTGAGCCCGCGATCATACCATTATTACCCTCGTTTTTTCGGTAACTTGATCAGTTACACCTCGCTATGCCGTTAAATTCTCTCAGCCCTTTCTCTTTTGGCTAGTTATTAACCCACTTGGCATAAAATGGTAAATCTCTATCGGCGAAAGTTCGTACATTACGCGCTCAGGGGATATCGCCAGACAGGAGTCGTTACTTACATATGAAAGACAAGCGCGAGAAATGAGAAAACAGATGACCTATTCAGAATACAAAGAATCCGATTTGCATAAGTGCGTGAGCATTGGTTCAGAAGCAATGGTATCCATTGCCAAGTTTGCCTTTAAAGCCACTACCCTTTTATTTCGATTTTTCCGCTGGCTTGTCGTATCGGCTTATACCTACGTGATGAAGTAATTCTATATGGGAGTCGTTGTTTTCATTACGACTTATCTAAATACCCCAAAGCGCGCCCTATTAGGTCGCGCTTTTTTTGTGCCCAGTTTTATACCTAGCTTGATGCCAAAAGTCCGAGTGCATTTTATATCGTCAGTGGCGCTAAATGGTAAAACTGACCATCGAATAAAAACCATACTACACCTGTTCCAACGAAACAGACTTCTAACTTATACAGGTACTAAAATGAAAAAGATTGCACTTAAAATTGTAGGACTAACGGTTTTGGCTTCTGCGCTAACTGGTTGTATCGGCAGCAACGCCGTAACAGGGAAAGTGATGAAATTTAACGTTGAAGTTGTCGATAACCGCTATGCCCGTGCAGGTGTAAACTTCTTATTAGCGCCTGTATACGGTATTACTACCGCAGCAGACTATGTGGTATTCAACTCACTTGAATTCTGGACAGGTAAAAACCCTATCAGCGGTTCACCACACGTATTTGATACAAAAACAGACACGCACTTCAAAGTGAACGATGAGCTGGACCCAAGCCTGAAAGAAGCCCCTGTCGGCCCAATTTCTAACAATCGCACCATTGAAACGGGTGAGATGATTAAGATCGACGAAAACACGATTCAAATGGACATCGTCTATACATCTGGTGAAACAGCGACTCTAACGGGCATCAAAGACGGTCAAAACGTTACCTATTACATGGATGGTCAGCTTGTATCGCAAACAACTATCGCTGAATTAGAGAAGATTCAAGGCACTGAAGCTTAAGGTTCATCGCCCACACAGAGTTCAAACTTAAAGAGACTTTTGAGCTCATAAAATAGAACAAGCCCGGCGATTGCCGGGCTTGTTTGTATGTGCTCTATTATTTGTAAATGCTCTATTGGGACTGAGACTGTGCAAGTCGAATGCTCACCAAACTCGCCACCATGATAGCTAAGTAAAAGCTGCCGATAATGGATTCCATAAACACAAAGAATTGAGCAATAGGCAGAGCTGGTGATATGTCGCCGTAACCAACCGTAGTCAAGGTGATAAAGCTAAAGTACATCGCATTAAACAAGTTCGTCAGCCAGACTTGCTCTTCTAACCCGTTAAAGGCATTAGGAAAGATCTCTAAAATTAACAAGTAGATGGTCGACCAAGCAAACCCTAGCAACAAGTAAATACAGATGGAGCCGATGATGTGATTGGGTGTCACCGTTTTGGCTTTCATCACCTGCTTCAACGCCGAGTAAATGTGTGAAAACAAGAACACAGCCAACGCCGATAGCGTCACTATCGACAGGTTATAGCCTTCTAAAAATGAAAACACGCCAGACACGAGCGCCGTAATCAATAACAGCCCATACCAAGAGCGATACAAGGCTCGCTCTTTATGAATACCGGCAATTGAACTCGCCAACGTAATAATGATAAGAAATAGGATTGTTTTCTGGCCTTGCGGATAAAACTGCTGCATCACCGCGCAACCAAGAAACAACACCAACAGTGCATAGAATAAGAAGTAGAAGTTGTCGTCTTTAGAGACTGGCTTCATCTATTTTCCCTCGACCTCTGCAGGTTTTTTCTCAGTTTCTTGTTGGTTTTTCTCTTCAAGTCCAAGCCACGCCATCATCAGCTCATAGCTTAAACTCAGTATCACAGCACCGACAAACAGACCGACGATGCCTGACATCGCCATTCCGCCCAGTGCACCCAATAGAATTACCAACATTGGAATGTGAGAGCCACGGCTCAGCAATACTGGCTTTAAGATAGCGTCACTGCCGCTCACCAAAATACACCACACTAAGAACAAGCTCGCCGCCAGTGTCGATTCAACGCTGAACATGTAGATGATCGCCGGTAATAGAGCGAGAATCGGTGGAAGTTGGATTATCGCAATGAGCAGCACAGCTAGCGCCCAAAACGCAGCTGCTGGAACGCCTGCAATCACCAAACCGATTGCCGACATCATGGATTGAATCACAGCCACACCAATCACACCTTGCACAACGCTTCGCACGGTCGATTTAGAGAGCTCTACCAACTCTTCACCTTTACCGCCCGTTAAACGCGCCACTAAGTGAGTCACGCCGGTTTTGCATTTATCGGCATTACTCATGAATGCACCCGCAATGATGGTAGAGATGATGAACTGAATAAAGCCGCCACCTAACGAGCCAAGAACAGAAGCCGCTTTCGTCGCAAACTGTTTAAGTTCATCCGCATACTTTATGAAAGTGCCTTCAATATTGTTGGAGGCGGCAACCAAGGTTGAATAAACCTTCTCACCTATGAATGGAATATCTTGTAAGGACTCTTTCGGTTTAGGCAATGACAATGTGCCATCTTGAAGCCCTGTCATCAGGTCAGTCGCGCTGGTGTAGATACCAGAAGAAAGCGCCGCCAAAGGAATAAATAGAAGAATCACACCAATAAAGCTCAGCAATGCACTGGCTTTACCTTTCGACATCCCGGTTTTATTTGAAATTGCGACCGCCACTGGATACAACGCAGTCGCAATGATCGCACCCCATATCACCAGAAGAATGAATGGGCGCAAAATCGAAAAACACCAATACACGAGCATGGCAATCGCTGCGATCTTGATGGCAGCGTCTATCGCCTGTTTTGAAAAATCATCGGTTAACTTCATGAGACGTCCTTGTTAGACAAAATTAAGGCTGATTTTGTAGAAACTTCCAATTCCGTGTTTCTAGGAATAGAGAAGCCAAAATCATATATATGCCAATTAACACTAATTGGAATATGCGTATAAGAGTGTTGCTATCGATGTCACCGGAGCTCATCAACGTGCTACCAACCAGTACGAGCAACGTACTAAAAGCAGTGGCGAAAATAGGTGCTTTTTCGGGAACCGTGTAGATCTTGGTAGCCATAAGAATGGCAATAAGTCCTATAAACAAAGAATAGAAGACAATGTTGGGTACTATAGAAAGAATTGAAAAAGCAGCAATCGCCAGCAATCCCCCGATACCGTTACTTATCACCAAAAAAGCGCTCAACTTTATCGACTTCTCTGACGTAATCATCAACGATAACAACGCAATGAACATCATTGTCAGTAAAGCTTCAGATATTTGAAAAATAAAGAAAAAGCACACCACTGGATAGGAGATAATCATCGCCCTAAAGGCCGCATACCAACGCTGTTTCTTTTCGAGTGGCGCAGCAGCGAAGCCTGAGAACGCCGATTTTGGCTCAGGGAAAAATACATGCACTAACGCAAAAAGCATGACTGAAACCACACCAGAGGTCGCTAAGCCAGAGGCCAGCATTACTGACACGCCGGGGTTATCAATCGCCATGAATGGCAACATCAAAACCGCAATCAACAGTATGGTGGCAAACAGGTTCCATTTTGGGTCGACAAACAAGTAGTAACCCCACAGCATCATTAACCCCACTAAAATCAGCAATGGGATTGGATAATGGGTAATTCCTCGCGACAGTAATAAACCTAACCCCATTGTCACCACAACGGCCAAGAGCAATTCGTAGACCGTTTCTTTATGGAGATTTGGTTTATCAATTAAGAACTTAGCTGCGAACACTGGCGCCACAAACGCAAGCGGCCAGTTTATCCACGCCGCCAAGAAAACAGCCAACGTGACCCCGACCGTAAATCGCAGGATCCGTTGCTGTGTTTGTTGGTCAGGAATCGGCTTATCGGACATAAGACAATACGCTAATCAAACGAATCCATACTTTGCCTATCGCGTTGAATACAAAGTTATCGCCGCTATAAACAATCACATCCGCTTGGCCACCCACTCGGAGCATGCCTGTCACTTCTTCATTATCAAATTCAATGGTTATGGGAAGCATCTGTGTTTGGCGCAACCAACCCGTTTGTTGGCTAGCTTGAGCAAGCTTACCTGCTTGGTCATTTTGCCCCCAATCAACACCCCAATCGATACTACTTACGCGCCCTTTTACCACTTTGCCCGGTGCGAAATCTAACGCCACTTCAACTTCATCACCGACCGTTACATTACCTAGGCTGTTCTCTCGATAATAAGCTTCAATCCAAATATCTTCGGTTGAAACAAAGGTCATGATTGCTTGCCCTGCTGATGCATAGAAACCTTCAGACAGGCTAAAGTTAGAGACACCACCTTGTGTCGGTGCAGTAATCACGGTGCGTTCTAGATTCAATTGAGCTTGTTCAAGTGCCAGCAACGCCGCTTTCACTTGGCTATTTTCTTCGCCTTCTTTACCCATTTGTTTCTTAGCACGGTCAAGGTCAGCTTCTGCATTCACAACCGCCGCACTAGAGGTCGCTAATGCTGCTCGCGCTTTATCTGCATCTGATTTAGAAACGACACCTTTATCGGCCATCTCTAAAACACGCTTAGCTTGCAGTTTGGTATTTTGTCTTTCAACAATGGCTGAGGTGAGTTTCGCTTGTGCTGAAGCAATGCTCGCGGTTTGAGCACCGACATTTTGCCCAGCGATCTCTAAGTTTTGCTCAGCTTGTTGTACGGCGATGAGGTAATCAGATTCGTCGAGAATCGCAAGCTTATCGCCTTGATTAACGAGTTGGTTAGGTTGAACAAGAATATCGAGCACTTTACCCGACACCTCAGGCTTGATTGGAACGATATAGCCTTTTACACGAGCATTATCGGTAATAGGGATGATACGGTCTGAAATGACACTGAAGATCAGCATGAACGCCACGAACAACAATAAGTAGTTTGTGACCTTTCTTACTTTGTCTTTTCCGTTTTCTTGCTGGCCAACGTCTTCCTTGGCTTCTTGCGTATTCCCGTCGACTTCTGACATGGGACTCCCTTCTAGATAACTAACATCAACAAAATTAATACTTTAAAAATAAACCCAGCAATGGAAAACTCAAGTAAATGGGGTTAGATTTAGTAAACAAAACGTTGCAAATGATATGCTCGTCTAATAACGCGACAATATATACAGGATTGTATTCTCATGACCTCTAGTCACTATCAAGTCCCGGTGATTCAAACGAACTACGCTAAAATTTTGGTTCAAATTTTTTCTGACTATGGTCTTGATTTACATCTGTTGCTCAAAGATTCCGGTTTACCGCCCGATCTCATCGAATCTGAAAGTGACTTTGTGCCGTCAGAATCCATTAAGCGTTTGATCTATCTCACGTCGGCACAACTTGGCGTATCACGGTTCACCGATATTCTTGGACTGGCATTTCGACGTCGAATCATCCCAAACGTCTTGCATCAATTTACCGAATTCGAAACCATTGGCGATGCACTAAAACAGATCAATTCAATCTTTGCCTACGACTCCCCAGGCAGCAAAGTCGAGTTTATTCAAGAACACGGTCAGAGCTGGTTTTGCAGAACCGCACCTGAAGACAATTCCCCTATGTTTCAATGGGGCGAAGCTTTCGCTGTTATTTATATCATTGAATTAATTACCATTTTATCTCAATCTCCATGGTTACCTACTAAGGTTCGCTTACAAGGCCATGATATCGATGTCGTCAAAACACTGGTGCCAAGTAGCTGCCAACTGTTCGTTGATCAATCATCGTCGGCTGTGCTTATTCCTGAAGAGATCTTAAAACTCCCTATCCGTCTTACGTCTAAAGAGCTCAGTGCAAAACCGACACTTATTGAGTGGCATACCAGCTTTACCGATAGCGTTTATGAACTCCTAAAGCCGTACATGAAAGAACAAGACCTTTCTCTTGAAGAGGCGGCAGAGCTGCTGAATTTCTCAGTGAGAACCTTTCAACGTAAGCTTAAAAACGAAAACACCACCTACCGAAAGATCAAAGAGAATCTGATGTTTTCTGTCGCCTGTGAGCTAATGGAAGAAGGTCATACGCTGACTTACATCTCTAGCCAACTGGGTTACACCAACATCTCGCATTTCTCGAGAGCCTTTAAACGTGTGTCTGGCCTTACGCCGAAGATATACCAACGATCAATCTCGGCTTAGACACCGTTAAGTTCGTTAGTTAAATAGATTACCCAAGCACAATCGGGGCTGGGATGCCTGAACTCGAACTACATACCCTATTTCGACCATTTCCCTTGGCACGATAAAGCGCCCTGTCCGCACTGCGATAGGTCGCTTCAGCTTGCGCCTGTATTTCAGACACACCGCTGCTCACTGTCAGGTTCAATGTAGTCCCTTTGGTAATCACTTCTTTCAATCGATACATGGCTTCAAACGCATCGGCCAAGTTGGTTTCTGGCATTAAGATGGCAAACTCTTCACCACCAACACGAGCCACAATGTCAGTATCACGACTGTTGTTTCTCAATAGTTCTGCGACCTCTTTAAGTGCCGCGTCACCCTGGTCATGGCCGTGATTATCGTTAATGGATTTAAAGTGGTCCAAGTCGATCAGCGCGAGACAAGAATGCGTGTAACCGTAACGCTCCGCGAGGTTTGAGTAGTGGTTTAGATCTTTATCGAAACGGCGTCGGTTCCAACACCCTGTAAGCGAATCTGTTTCCACCAGCATTCTTAATCGACGCTCTAAGATCTTACGTCGGCTGATATCGGTAAAAGTGACCACGTATTTTTCGTTATTAGGCAGCAATTCGGTAAGCTTTTCGACAACCACGTTGACCGTAAAGTGTTCACCAAGGCGACTGACACCACTCAACTCACCCTTCCATCTCTGGTTTTCCTTGAGTGAGCGAGTAATGGTCGTGATTAGGCTGCTGTTATTCATAAAACAGAGTTCAGAAATCGGACGAGATTCGACTTGGTCAAAGGCATAACCTGAAACCCGAGAGAATTGTTGATTCACTTGTATGACCCTCAATTGACTATCGAGGACAATAAAACCTGCGACACCATCAATGATCGCTTCCGACAAGTTATTCTTGCTTTGAGCCATTTCATGTCGATATAGGCGTGCAGTAATGAGGGTGCTGAGCAAAAACAACGCGCACACAGAAAAATCCATGACTGCCGAAGAAGCCATACTCAATAACCACAAGCTAACTGCCATATTAAGGGCAAGTGTAGACACCACGTATAGCGGCATTTTTCGGTCAAAACTTAACTTATTCATAGTCTGCTCTAGTGATGGGCGAATGACTATGATGGCTAAGTTTTCACTAAGATATTTACCATTTTACGACACATACAAATTCAAATTATATGAGTACCATTAAGATCAACAATTTATGCTAATTATTGAGTAAGAATAGCAAGCTACCGCCACTGAGTGAGCTGCCATAATTGAAGTTAATCCCGACACCGAAGTTATCAAAGAAGTAAGAGTCGTAAGGGACATCGAACACCAACCCAGCGCCGAATTCATAGTAATAGTGTGTGTCTAAAGGATCCGTTAAATCCCCCGCTATATCGATTCTTCTAAAGTTATAGTGGACCTGAGGGTTGTTTAACGACCAAGCATCGAGCGCGACATTTTGCCTAAACTCTAGTTCATTAATAAATCGCATCCCTTCAGGGTTACCGATATCACCATCGTTCGCTTCACCCCATCCAACCCCATAGAAATAACGCACTCTAGAAGAGACATTCCAGCTTCCCCACTCTTGCTGCTTTAAATACTTGAGTTTGACCGACGGCTCACCTACCAATGCCCATGCTGAGGTATTTAGCGCGTAGCCGTCTAGCTGAGACTGAAATGCTTGAGAGTAGCTGTTGTTGTATTTATATTTATTGCGGTAATAGAGCAAGTGAGTGCCTAAGCCATACGCGATAGACCAACGTTGGGTTAAATGGTTTTGAACCCCGAAAAAGCCATACAGGCCCAATACTGAGTCTTTATTCGGATTCACACGACGGTCAGAGGTCACTTCCGGTGAGATTTCAATATCCTGTTCAGAAAGCGCATAAGACCCTCGCACAGACCAAATAAGGTCAAGATCAGGATCATCGGTGTTAATCACCGAAGAATAAGGAATGGAGCCCACACTCACTTGGCTTCGAGTATCGATGGTTTTATCGGAGCCAAAACCATTGTCGTTCAAATTGATAAATGAATTTGGGTCAAAATCAACAAAGCCAATAGAAACCGCATCACTGTCAGTCAACGCTATAGAAGCCGCGAATATCTTCTCTAAACGATTTTGAATCGCTTCATTTGAGGCATAGGCCGAGGATGAAAAAAGGCCAGTTAAGATCAGAGCAATAGAAGAGGAATACAGCGATTGGGGTGAAAGCATTAAGTTGACTCCATTCAAACTTATGCTTCAAGTGTAATTGGTAACTTAACTATTTCAATCAGAGAGTTAACGGTGTGGTTGATACTGCTCTCAGTTCCAACTGCAAGAGCGTTGCCAAATCGATGGCTCCCCAAAGCTCTTCTACGTCTTGGATTCTAAAATGAATAATCATATGTGCCTCTGTCTAAATTGGAGTCTTATCTTGGATCATTCTGAAACCGGGAACTTACCATAATACGCCATACCCAGTGAAATGACTGTTTACAACTCTGATAGGCGAAGTGATTGTTCATAAGAACTAATTAACGCTGGATGACACGCAGGAACGCAAAAAGTGAGCCACCATGGGCTCACTTTTTAGGTCTAAACAAGATAATAAGTAACGGAATTAGATAAAGACTCTCGCTCTAACACCAAACACCCAAGCGCTACTTTCATTGGAGAACGCAGGATCTTTAATGTATTGAATATCAGGTGTCACTTGGATGAAATCGTTGAGTTGCATGTTGTAGTAAATTTCAGCCGTCCATTGCTCTGTATTACCACTTATTGCTTTCGCATCAGCTGCAAAAGAATCACCATTCACTTCTGACCAATTAAGTGCCACGCCTAAATTGTTGGTTGGTTTTCCTAATCCAAAGTAACCCATACCAACAGAAATCGATTTATCGTAAAGGGCAACGTCCCCTTCAGAGAAACCACCACGTACAAACGGCATAACTTGCGGCGTCATAAACTGGCTCCATGAGAAATTGACGCCCGAACCACCTTCCGTTGCAAGGCTATTACTATGACGAGTATCGTCGCCAAAATCCCAGAAGGTCACATGGAAATTATCGGTATAGATTTGCTCTTGCGAAGCCGTCCAACCTAACTCCAAGGTTGTAAAGTAAGATGCATCGCTACCAAAAGCGGTGTCAAAGCCATCAAAAATATCATCTGACTGACCATTTGCATCAGCGATACCACCGACCACATAAAAATTCTCGCCCAACATATGACCAACAGAAAGCGCAAGTACACCATCATCAGGTAAGCCCATCGCACCAGAGCCTGTCGAAAATGCTAGGTTAGTAAAGCCAGACCATGGACTTGCTAGAGCGTAAACATCCGCATAGTTCGTTACATCCTGCCAACCGACAACAATAGTGCCTTTGCCATCGTTGATTTTTTGCTTCCAATTTAAGTCCGTAACACGGAACCCTTGGTCACTGTATGCAGGGCCAATTGAACCGACATAGCCAAGTGGGCCGAATGAATAGTCTTTTGGCGCAGTATCACCATAGGCATGCCTATGTTCCACCTTCCAAACTAAGCTACCTGAGTTCTGTGTGTCCTTTCCTAGGAGATGCCATGAACCGTATAATCGCGCCACACCCGACGATGCATCAACGCTATCGCCGCCAACCCCATCCCCAGAGGTCAGCCCCAAAGCAAAGTAATCCGCACCAAATGTAAAACCATCTTCAGCTAATGACTCCCTCCAAGATTTCTTTTGTGCTTTCTGCTCTGCAATTGTATTTTCAACAGAATCTGGGCCTTCAAAGTTAGCGCCGTAAACAACGCCGCTCATTGGACTAGCCGCCATCACAATAGCCATACTTATTTTAGAGAATCTTGAGTTCATCATGTCACCAGTGCTTTTTAAGTTAGTTTTATTCTATTCATTACTCACATTGAAAATTGTCATTTGATGACAACCATTAATTTTCTTTTTCATAATAGTCTTCGATCATCGAAGCTTTCATTTCATAACCCATGGTGAGGTTACTTTTACCATCGACTAGGAAGACCTCTTCAGTCACTTTGTTGGAGCTAAAGTCACCTTCTACCCACACTGGATACTGAACGTTCTGTACCTGAAAGCCTTCAGGGAAAGACACGCGCACAATCTGGTTTGCAGGTGGTGGCGGCATGTGGATACACGCACCCGCCACAGGCACTAACAGAAACTCTGTTGCTGTCATTCCCTCTGAGAACTCCAGTGGAACGATGAAACCGGGAACTCGTACTTTCTTGCCATCAAACTCTGTCGTGATAGCTTCGGCGTTTGCTTTCATGGTTTGCATGTATTCGTCACGCAGTGCGATCATTTCGTCTACGTCCACGCCCTGCTCTTTTAGCGTTTGTTTGAATAATAGAACCTGTTGTTGAGCTTGCTCTTCCTCTGATGCACTCATTGCTATCACACCTTGTAATAGACGCATTTGTTGATCGGTGAGATCCGGCATTTCTACTTTCATTTCGTGAGACTCTGAGTTCAGATCTTGCCACTCAAGATTCATCGCAGTTTCAGCAAAAGTAGGAAAAGCAACGGCCGTCAGTGATACCACCGACAGAATAAGAGAAAGCATTTTTTGCATAAGGAACACCTTGAATAGAGGTGACCTACCCAAATAGATCACCCATTAAAGCTTAATTTTTAACTAAATTGTCGAACTGAGTTACAGCGTGTTTTTGTAGACTTTGCCATCTTTCATGATGACTTTAATGGTGTCGATTTCAGGGCTGCGCGGCTCTGCATCAAACCATTTTTCGTTTGCCCCAATCACTGACAAGTCTTCAAGTGGGTTGCCTTCAACAATAATGATATCGGCGTATGCGCCCGCTTCAATCACGCCTAACTTACCCTCTGGGTATGGGTCCATCACGCCAGATAACTTAACGATCTCACCGTTTACCGATGTCATCCCTTTCAAAGTGAAGAAGTTGCCTAACTCTTTACCCGCAAGGAAGATCGTGTGGTCGGTTTGTTTGATACAAGAAACCACGTCACCAACACAGTCTGTGTGGAAACCCCATTTCGGTTGGTACTTGTTTACATTCGAGATGTAGTCTTTGAATGCTTTGGTTGCCGACTCCGCTTTACGCTTAGAGGCTGGGTTCGAGTTAATCGCTTCGATCTGTGTCAGGTAAGGTGAAAACGCGGTCATGTTAGTTGTGATGTAGGCGTCTTTATCTTCCATCTTGTCGGCGATATCGCCATCGAACATGAAACCGTGCTCGATCGTTTTAACACCCGCATCCAAGTTACGCATGATCGCTTTTTTGCTGTAAGCGTGAGACATCACGTAAGAGCCATACGCATCAGCAATTTCAACGGCGGCTTCAATTTCTTCCGCAGACATCGCATTCAGCTGCCAAGGGTCAAATGATGATGCCACACCACCTGATGACATGATCTTAATTTGCGTATTGCCTTGCTTGAAGTTTTGGCGAGCAGCCGCTTTGATTTCGGTAATACCGTCGGCATTAAAGCTGACGCTATTTCGCGCCATACTGGTCGATGAACCAAAGAAGTGTTGGTTAGCCGTGGTTAGGTTACTGAAATCGGCATGCGAACCCGTCGGGCCAATAAATGCGCCTGATGTGTAAAGTCGTGGGCCCGGCAACATGCCTGAATCGATAGTCTTACGTAAGCCAGTATTCAAGCCACCAGCATCACGCCACGTGGTGAAACCCGATTGAAACGCGGCGTTCGCGTTGACTGTCGCTCGCGCGGCTAACTCTTCGATCGTTCGGTTGTTTTCGTGGTCGCTTAGGTTACCGCCGTTAAGCAATAAGTGTCCGTGGCCTTCGATTAAACCTGGCATTAACGTTTTGCCTTCGCCGTCAATCACTACAGCGTCACCAGCCTCTATCGGGCTCGCAGAGATTTGTTTGATAAGATTGTCTTCGACTAATACATGATGGTCTTCGTACAATTTGTTTTCAGTACCATTGAACACATCGACGTTAGTAAATAGCGTTGATGCTGCATTTGCAGAAAGAGCAAATGAACACGAAAGAGCAACAACAGAGAGCTTTAAGCCTGCATTTTTCATTTTTACACCTTGATTCCGTTTGTTAGTGGCGTCCACTTCCCATAACGATTCCGTAACTACTAATGAGTGTCATGAGGTTTCAAAGATGTTTTTATTGGTCGCGAAACTCGCTAAAAAAAACAACTCATCCACATTCAATAACTTAGTAGTGATATTGCCAGTATTCAAGGTTGATAAATGGCCATTTGGTGACAATAAATAATTCTGCGTGCAGGCTCCTGTTTTTACTTACTGGTTTTAGCTGTGCTCTTTTCGGTACTGTCTTGGCGTCATGTTCATCTGTCGTTTGAACGCTCGGGTAAAGTGGGAAGAATCGGAATAGCCCATTTTCGCACCTACTTGCGTGATCGATAGATCTGACTGCTTAAGCAATTCTAAAACCTGCTCAAGAACCATCTCTTCAATCAAGGTTTTGTAGACCACCCCTTCACTTTCCAATCGACGCTGGATCGTTCTGACATGAATATTCAGAATCTCAGAAGCTAAGCTAATTGGCAGTTTACCCATCGTGAGATAAGGTTTAATAACAAGCTTAAAAGCGCTCAAGAATGAGCTAGGTAAAGGCTTAGTGAGATCTGGTACTTGAGCAATTTTGGGTAAAACAATCGGTGCAAGCATGATATCTTCAGGGATCTCAAAGGCAGTGACCGGCCTATGCGTATAAAACTGAGCACTGCCCATTTGTGGTAGAGATTGAAAGCATTCGAGATCGCCATTCTGAATGCCAACCTCAGACGGCTTCCAACGCCCTTGCGTTAATACTAAAAGTAGCTCGTTGATGAAAATGACAGAGAACAGCTCAGCGAACTTAAACCAAGGCGCGTTAGTAAATGGCTTCTCGCGAACCAACCACCACTTGCCTCCGGATTGCTTGGTATAGACATTCGCACCATTGGATACGAGCTTCAGCTGCTCACCAAATTGGTCTAGCGCGCTTTTCAATGAATCCTGTTGGCTTAGCTTAACCACAAACCTTGGTACATAGGTTTGCTTGCAAAAACTCCACATAAAAAGCGAAAACTCTTCTCTCGACGCCGACTCTCCCATAATCTTGACCACGTTTTTAACTGTTGTCTCAGGGAGATAATCGTAATGGTCATTACTGGTGAGAATATCATTAGGGATTTGGGCACTGCGTAGTAAGGTGTAGATATCACCATCAATATGTTTGAACAGTTCCGCGAACAATTCGACTTCTTTCTTATCGACAACTGTCATTATCTGAGGGGTATTTGGCATCCTTTCCCTTATCTATTCGTTCACGAACTCAAATTATCACCTTTTTTAAGATAGCAGAACAAACGCCGCGTTACCTAGACCTACTAACCGGATACCTCCGTCAAAATAACGGATAAACAAACGGTTAGTAGCCAAACTCGTGTTTACTGACTTGGTAGATTACTGAACGGCTAAGTCCGCTCTGCGTACCCAGAATGCTCGTATATGATCATAAATCAGATTAAACAAAAACGCGTAAATGGTAATAAAAATGGTCACGCCGATATCCATTAAAAATGCCTGCCAAATCCCCACATCAAGTAAGTAAGCCATCACTGGGATCGTCGCCACCAGCAAGCCTGCCTCAAATAGCACAACATGAAAAACACGTAACTTGAGTGAACGCTTTGATTTTTCACCCGTGAAGTAGCGATCAAAAATGCGGTTGAAACAGTAGTTCCAAATCATCGCGATGGTCGCAACAACTATCATGGTTCCTGATAAGGCATTCACATCATGATCAGTAAATATCGCTAAGCCTATAATTGATAGTGTTACGGCCAGTACTTCAAATAACACAGAGTGGAACACTCTTTCTAACGTACTCATACATTCCTCTAAATAATCTATTACGTGTTGGATTGGTCGAAATTATGTCACCTGAAATAATAAGAGAAAGTTAACAGCCATCACGAATAGTGATAGCCTCGGAGTTATTACTCCCTTTGGTATTGAGCGAGAGATAACATGTACAGTTTTGAGCAATTAAAAGTCTTCGTCACTGTGTGTGAAAGTGGCTCTTTCTCTGCCGCCGCTCGCAAACTGAAACGCGCTCAGTCTGGAGTCAGCCAGTCGATCGCCAACCTAGAAATTGCCATCGACCAAGAGCTGTTTAATCGAGAGAAAAACATCCCCGTTTTGACCAACACAGGTAAAGCATTATTACCTGTCGCTAAGTCGATTCTCGACCAACAAAAGTACTTCGACCAAAAAGTAGAATCGCTCACACAAGAAGATGAGCACGAACTGATCATTGCGGTTGATGAAAGCATCATAGATAAGAATTTCATTAAGATAATCAGCTCACTGGCCGATCAGTTCCCAATCACGCACTTCGATATCATCACCACTTCTACCTTCGATGTTGAAGATCTAGTGAGACGTGGCAAAGCGCAGATTGGCATCATCTATGCGGATGGTGAACTTAAAGTGGATATGGACTTCTTCTTACTGGGCCAAGCGCGTTTCCTAACTGTTAGCTCTGCCACTCACGAACTGAGTCGCATGTCCGTAGTACAAGACTCGGACCTCAAGCGTTATCGCCAATGTGTGCATCGCAGCTCAAAGCAGCGCGAATTGTGGTTCACCTACGGTATTAGCTCGATGCTTTGGTATGCCAACAACCACAAGACCATTGTTGATCTCGTTGAACAGAACGTAGGTTGGGCAAATGTGCCCGAAATGATGGTGATGGAAGGCATTCAAAAAGGTGATCTTGTGGCGTTACCTGTCTCGCACGAGCATGGTGGTTGGATTACTCCAGTGGGTTGTTTGGTGTCTCGCAGCCACATCAATGGCCCAGTGCTCACTAGCCTTATTGAAAAGCTTAAGGGGCACTCACTGCAATACAATCAATGGCAAGCCAACTAGCCTCCCCTGTTTACAAATCATCTCTATTTTCAAAACATCGTCAATTCAGAGATTCAATATCGGCATGGAACACACCACCGCTACCCCATTTTCACTTTTATTGCTGATAAAGATCTTTATCGTTTAGACAAAACACCCTAGTTGATGTCCCAAAGTGACATAACTACTATGCGATCCCAACGGGTTTGTCTTTTCAAACGAATATCGACAGACCCAAATCGCTCTTTAACACCACTGACCCAACTTCAAATCTCCCAGATAAGCGCTCAGCCTTGCTGTTGCTTATGTCGGTTTCAAATAGATCACTTTTTGAATTTAATTCGCCCCAGTTTATGAGTGCTCTTCGAGTGCTTTTTTATATCTAAATGAACCTTTTGGAAAATTTGTCGTGAACGTTTTAAGAAACATTTGCCCTGAGAAAATGGGTAAAGAGCGTAACAAACGAGAGTATGATTTACGCGTACTTAATTGTGTCAGTGAAAGTGAATATGAATCGCGTATGGCGGTTTGGAACAGCCTAGCGTTAACTGCTACTCCGTCTGCGTCGGAAACAAAAGGCTTCATCGATGAGTCTTTCAACAAGCTTCAACAAGACCTGAAAGAAGCTAGCCGTGAGTTGTCGATTAACTACACAGACTTTATTGCGATGGCGCATGAAGAGATCAACTACATTAAGGTGTTTGTTGCTGATAAAACCTCGCAATACGGTTGGTATGCTGCGATCGTTCTTATGGTCATCGGCACGGTTGCTCTGTGTATTCAGTAAGTTAGACCACAAATTTTACTGGCTACTGCATCGAGCGCTTTAATGCGCTCTAACTAGAAAACAAATGACGAGTCTCATTTGTTTTCTAGCCACCACAAACTCACTCTCCCATCAAAAACAACAAATCTTGGGTCGCTTGTTTCGGGTCGTCTGCGTGACATATCGCTGATACCAAGGCTAATCCATGAATACCTGTGTTAACCAACTGCGGAATGTTCGATTCGTTGATTCCACCGATACCAACAATCGGCAATTTCGTTGTTTTCAAAGCCATTTGAATGCCTTCATAACCCCAATGTTTCTTTAGATTCGTCTTAGTCGGTGTGGCAAAAATCGCACTGAGACCAATGTAATCGATCGGCAAACTATCTGCTTGTTGTAGCTGCTGTTCAGTTTCAATTGATAACCCAAGAATCTTGTCTGAACCAATCAGCTTACGTGCTAACTCTGCAGGCATATCCGATTGACCCAGATGCAAACCATCGGCGTCGACAGCCAATGCTACGTCCACTCGGTCATTGATGATCAGCGGAACACCTGAGCCAGCCAGAATCGACTTAACCGCTTGTGCTCGTTCAATGAAGGCTCTTACGTCCCCATGTTTTTCTCTTACTTGAACCATAGTGACGCCACCAGCAACCGCTTGTTCAACCACGAATTTAAGCGTTTCTAGATCTTGTTGGTCGTCAGTCACCAGATAAAGTTTATAAGGGTTCATCGCGTACCTTTGAAGTCGATTTCTAAAATTGGTTTTCTGCCATTTTACCGACAAATCACATCCTATGCATGGAAGTTAGCACTTAATTCCTTAAGTTAGGCGGTTGAATTCAAATACGCAACTCGTTGAAAGCATGTCGAAAAACCCGATTTTTCTAACAAAAGCGTTACTTATTACACAAACTATTCGCTTTAGCATGCCCAGAATGCTGTTTTATGAAATACTCCCCTATGAAGGAATCAGGTAAATATAGGGATAGTTATGCGCCACCTTTCTATAGCGCTCAAGATCAAGCTGGGTTATGCCATCTGCTTGCTCTTTTTCGTCATTTCAGGCCTTGTGAGTTACAAAGGTATTCAAACCTTGTCGAACGGCTTTAGCCAGTACAGTGACCTCAGCCACAAGGCGACATTGTCAGGCAACATTCAAGTGCACTTTCTTCAGATGCGTTTAGCTTCTGAACGTTACTTAGAGTCATTGGATGATCAATACGAAGCGAATTATCAATCGAGCAAACTTGCGATTGATGAACTGCTGAACAACTTAATCCAAACCACCACCAATACTGATAGCTTGTCGAGCCTGCAATTAGTGCAAGACAGCGTTGCAGCTTTTGATGCGGCTTATGGATCAATGAAACAGAGCCAACTGCTCATTGACCAGTTAGTGAACGTGGAGATGGTCACACGAGAAACCAACGCACTGAAAGCGGCTCAGAGCTTATTGTATGAGTCTTACAATAACAATGATCCAAACGCGAGCTTATACGCAGGCATGTTGATGGAGAACTTCCTCGCAGCCAAGATCACAGTGCTGAGTTACTCAAACAACAACGACCTCAAAACCTATGAAGCTGGTAAAGACATTTTTGAATATGCTCTGCCAGGTATAGAAGGCGATATTGAATCTCTTAAATCATCTCCTTATCAAAGTGAATTGATTGAAGATTTCTCTAACCAACGGGAAGCGTACGCGAAAGGCTTTGAGCAAGTTCATCAACAGATGATTGAGAACACGCAAAGAACCGCTACCCTCGCCTCTATTGGTGACAGCTTAGCGATTTCGGTAGCTGATGCTCAGAGCATTCTAGAACAACAGAAACAAGCATTAACACCAGAACTGCAAGCCAGCGAAAAGCGCTCGATTCAAATCATCATATTGCTGACGGGTGTGGCTTTAGTTATTGGCATGACGAGCGCCGTGTTGGTGACTCGCTCTATTACTAAAGGCATCGCACAAGTTAAACAGATCACCAATGAGCTTTCTCAAGGCAACTTAAATGTTGAAGTGAACATTGAGAGCAAAAACGAGATTGGCGAACTGCTGACCAACATGGAGATCACCATCGAGTCACTGCGCGATATTGTTGGTCAAGTGAACCGCTCTAGCGTGCGTATTGGTGAGATGTCGGAGTCGCTGAATCAAGTGACCAATAACAGCTCGACCAACGCGACACAGTTGAACAATGAGATGATCAATATCTCTTCTGCCGTTGATCAATTGGCTTCAAGCACATCAGAGATTGCTGCAAGTGCTAACCACGCGTCTCAAGTTGCTAACCAAGCAACCGAGAATGTGGCGATGGGACTCAAAGAAGTAGACAAAACACTGCATGAAATTGGCAGCGCCGATGAAAGCATGCAGGTCAGCAGCCAGAAAGTGACTGACCTACACAAAGAGTCGATGAACATTGGTGCCATTCTTGAAGTAATCAAAGGCGTTTCTGAGCAGACCAACCTGTTGGCATTGAATGCGGCTATTGAAGCTGCGCGCGCAGGTGAACAAGGTCGCGGATTTGCAGTAGTAGCCGATGAAGTAAGAACGCTCGCTAAACGTACCCAAGACTCTGCTAGCCAGATTGATGAGCTCATCACCTCACTACAACGTGGCGCTAAAGATGCGTTAGAGTCTATCAAAGAGAGCCACAGCACGGTTTCAGACGCTTCAACGCAGGCGCAGCAAGCTTCTCAGAACTTACATGTGATTAATCAACACATCCAAGATCTGAACCAAGCCAACAGCCAAATCGCGGTGTCGGTTGATGAGCAGGATCGTCTTACCAAATCACTGGGTGAAAACGCGCAAGGTGCAAACACTATTGCTCAAAGCAACCAAGAGTCGGTAAGCAGCATTTCAGGTGCAGCGAGCGACTTAACCGAGGTTGCTCATCACCTAGAGAGCCAAGTTAACCGATTTAGAACCTAGCCAGCCAGTCTATACACAGCTGACACAGTTCCAAACCAGTAATAAAAAGCCCCCTACACATAAGTGTCGGGGGCTTTTTTAAGTTAATCTAACTCTAACTTGTGGCTTAGAGTTAGATTAGCCCTACTGAATCTTCAAGCGTTGAATCAGAGTCTCTTCGTCTAACTGATACAACTCATCAAGCAAGTTAATTTGCAAGCTACCTGGGCCGCGAGAGTTTTCAGCCGCGATTTCACCAACCACGCCTAATACCGCTGCTGCAGCTAAACCACTATCATCACCAACAGCCGCGAAAGCACCCGTCAATGCAGTTAAAGTACACCCCATACCCGTCACATACGGCATCATTTGGTGTCCATTGTTTAACGTCACCACGCTGTCTTTGGTAACAACGTAATCTGTCTCACCAGATATCACCACATTTGCACCGTATTCAGCCACTAAGCACTGTGCAGCACCTAACGCAGCATCACTGCTATCAAGCGCATCAACGCCTTTGCTCTGCGCTTGTTCGCCCGCTAACGCGATAATCTCAGACGCGTTACCACGAATGATCAACTTATCGGCTAAGCGTGCAATTTCACGAGAAGTCTCGGTACGCAACGTACTTGCCCCACAACCCACAGGGTCAAGAACCACAACCTTGTTGTTCGCGTTCGCTTGCTCAACAGCAAAACACATTCTTGGCGTCCAAACACTGTCGAGCGTGCCGATGTTAATCACCAAAGCACCAGAGAAAGACATCATCTCTGCCAGTTCTTGTTGCGAGTGCGCCATAATAGGCGAAGCGCCAATCGCCAATAACGCGTTGGCCGTGTTGTTCATCACTACATAGTTAGTGATGTTCACAACCAGTGGTTTTTGCTCTCGTACTGCGCGTAGCGATTGAATAATTTGTTCAGTAAGCATGGATAAATCCTTATTCGTGAAAGTCGCTTTAAGCCGCGGTTGAGTCATTAAGTGCATTCAGACCTTGCTGCCAAAAAGCCACTTCCATACGCGTTGCCGTTTTGAAGATATGAACGATGTTCTGACCGCGCTCGCTGTTGATATCAATTTCAGCAAGCAGCTGGTTGAAGTATTCCGCGCCCGTTGCCACGCCAGATTGGAACTCTTCTCCGCCGTATAGTTGCAGCCAGCTTGCGTACGAGTTGCCTTCTAATACAGTATCACTGCTTTCTAACAGCGCTTTACCAATCACGGCATAACCGATTGAACACGGAGCCAGTGCCGCATAAAGATCGACAAGATCACCCGTCATGCCTGCATCCAGAACGTAGCGCGTGTAAGCAACTGTACCGAAATCTTCCGGCTCATTTTCTAGGTCAGATTCGGTTAAACCCCACTGACCACAGTAAGTCACGTGGTGAGAGATTTCAGAATCTAGCAGAGCATGAACACTTGGCAGTGCACGACGCATATCAGCCAAGGTTTTTGCCTTGTAAATCGCCAATGCATAAGCGCGAGCATACTGTTTTAAGAACAGAAAATCTTGCTTCAGATAATGCAGAAAACATGGTTGAGCGAGCGTGCCGTTTGCTAGCGTTTTAACAAAATCATGCTCTGTGTAGTCTTGCCAATCTTGTTGACAGGCTTGGATTAAGTCTTGGTATTTCATGAGATTCCTTAGTCAAAAGTCGGTACGTAGTCAGCGGCTTTCGGTAGTGATTTGATAATGCCTTTGTCAAACATGAACTGTGCGTAATCGTCGTAACGCTTCATATCTACAGCAGAAGGACGAAGTGCAAAACGAGTCAGCGTGTCGTTCCATGCGCGTTGGTTAAGTTCATTGTTCAACGTATCTGGTGAATACGCCACAAACTCGCTCCATGACTCTTGTGGGTGGTTCACAATGTAAGTTGTTGCTTGTTCCAATGCTTTGTTGAACGCTTTGATCGCTTCATCATCGTGCTGCTTTGCGTTCGCAACAAAGATCAGCTCGTCGTAAGCTGGCACACCGTGTTCTTCTGGGAAAAACGCTTTTGCTTTAAAGCCTTCAAGGGCTAATTGGTTAGTTTCGAAGTTACGTAAGCCACCCCAGATTGCGTCTACCTTGCCCGATGCCAGTGAAGACGACAGTGCCCAACCAACATTGATGGTTTGCACGTCTGTAAATGCAACATTTTCTTGAGCTAGCATGGTACCGATAGTCGCTTCTTCGTTACCCGCAATCGCGATACCGATCTTTTTGCCTTTCAGATCCGCTAATGAATCGTTCTTGCCGTTATCCAGTACCATTAGCGTGTTCAGTGGCGTCGCGATAAGGGTTGATGCACGAACTAAAGGAAGACCCGCTGCCACATCCATGGTTAAACTTGGTTGGTAAGTTACCGCTAAATCAACCTTACCTGCTGCGACAAGTTTCGCTGGCGTGCTTGGGTCTGCTGGTTCTTGGATTTCAACCTCTAAGCCTTGGTCAGCGAAGTAGCCACGCTCTTGAGCGATCACAATCGGGCCATGATTCGGGTTCACAAACCAATCCAACATCAGCGTCAGTTTCTTTTGTTCAGAGTCCGCTAGAACATGACCTGAAACCAATGAAGCAAGCAGTGCCACTGCACCTATCAATTTTGTATTTTTCACGGTTAACCTTTCCTTTTGAATATTATTCTTATGTTGAGCGAAGCTTTATTAAACAGGCTTTATTAAACGAAGCCTTATTAAACAAGTGTTATTGAGCAAGCCATCATTGGTTCTCCCAAGGGATAGCTTTTTTGAGTAATTTATCTGTAACGAAGTAGAGCGAGATAGACAGCACCGCCAAGATAAACAAGGCCGCAAACATCTCATCAATGATCATTCGCGCGTTGGCCTGTAGCATTAGATAACCCAGCCCTTCACTCGAACCAACCCACTCCCCGACGACCGCGCCAATTGGGGCAATAACCACAGCGACACGAATACCTGACGCCAATGTTGGCAGTGCAGCAGGCAGTTGGATGTGACGAAGCAGTTGCCATTTCGATGCGCCCATCGTCTTGGCAAGATCGAGATAGCCTGTCGGTGTATTACGTAGGCCGTCGTAGCAACATGTGGTCACAGGGAAGAAGATAATGATCGCCGCCATCACCACTTTTGACGCGATGCCGTAACCAAGCCACAACATCAATACTGGAGCGATAGCAAACACGGGGATCGCTTGGCTCGCAATTAAGATAGGCAACAGCCAACGTTTCAACGGATCAAACATCAACATCTGCAAGGCGAAAAACAGCCCCATAGACAAACCTAGTAATAGCCCAAGTAAGATCTCTTGTGCGGTCACCCAAGTGTGTTTGAGTAACACATCGTAGCGTTCAATAAGCTTGAGAAAGACTTCTGCGGGGGCCGGAAGAATGAAGCTCGGCATTTCGAAAACAACGACCACAAGTTGCCATAAGCCAAGAATCACAACACTGCTGATAAGCAAACGCATAACGGGATTCATCTGACTTGAACGTTCAGTGCTAGACTGCACGTTCGTTGACTGAGTCACAGCTTCACTTCGCATTAGATCATTCATAATCACGCTCCAACTGATCTAAGATCGCCTGTTGCAACTCGGCACACTCACCATCGAGCACTCGTGGCGTTGAGGTGTGAGGCACAGGTAAAGAGTGAGCACTCGCAGGCATGCCTTGCAACACATACAAGTTATCCGCCAGACGCACCGCTTCTTGCGGATCATGGGTGATCAACACAACGGTTTTATCTCTCAACAGTTCACACGCTAAGGTCTGTAATTTGTGTCTTGTTACTGCATCCAGTGCTGAGAAAGGCTCATCCATCAACACGACAGGTTTGTCTTGCATTAAGGTGCGAGCCAGAGCAACACGCTGGCGCATACCACCAGACAACTGATCCGGCGTAGTATCCGCGTAATCGGCCAAACCAACTGAAGCGAGTAACTCGAACGCTCGGTTCCTTTGCTCTGCGTTTTGATGCTTGTTCGTGGTGTTCTGGAAGCGATGGCTCAGGCATACATTGTCGATAACCGATAGCCATGGCAGTAACAAATCTTGCTGTGCCATGTATGCGATACGATCAGTTAGAGGCAGTTCATCAGACGTTGCCAATGTACCCTGCCACTCCACCTTGTCTTCCAACAAACCTGCCAAATAACACAATACCGTCGTTTTCCCACAACCACTGCGTCCAAGTAGCACTGTCCACTTACCTGCGCTTAAGTTAAGTGACAGCCCCGACAGGGTCGCGTGCTCGCTATCTCGGTAACGCAACGTCGCATTGCTAAGTTGAACGCCAACCGTATTAACGGACATTACCGTGCCCAGCGAAAAAGTGATTTACTGGGCCATGACCTTGACCGACTTTCAACTCGTCAGCATGGGCAATCGCGCGTGAAATGTATTGTTTACCCAGGTCTACAGCCTCTGGGAGCGTGTTGCCTTGAGCCAAGAAAGAAGCAATAGCAGAAGAGAGCGTGCAGCCCGTGCCATGAGTGTTTTTGGTAGGAAAACGCTTCGCGCTAATCACAGCAGATGCAGTTGGTAGAATCAGTAAGTCATTGCTGTTTTCATCTTTCTCTAGATGACCACCTTTTAGCAGAACGGCTTTAGCACCTAAAGCGCGCAGATCTTCAATCATGTCCTGCATTTCGGCTTCGCTTTCAGGTACCGGCTTGCCTGTTAACGCCGCGCCTTCAGGTAAGTTAGGGGTAATAATGTCGGCGAGCGGAATCAGCTCTTGTTTTAGCGTAGTGATAGCAGAGTTTTCTAGAAGAAGGTCGCCGCTTGTCGCGACCATTACAGGGTCAATTACCAAGTGTTTTGGTTGGTATTGTTTGATTTTGTCTGCAACGACTTTGATGATTTGCGAATCCGCCAACATACCAACTTTTACCGCCACGATATTCAGATCGGTGAACACCGCATCTAACTGGCTAGCAACATGCTCAAGTGGGATTGGAAAAATGGCTGATACGCCTTGGGTATTCTGAGAGGTAATCGCAGTAATCACCGAACAAGCGAAGCTACCCGTTGCAGACATGGCTTTAATATCCGCTTGAATACCTGCGCCGCCGCCACTGTCAGAACCAGCGATCGTCAATACAATCGGAGTGTTTGTTCGAATCGAACCATCAGCAGAGTGCTGCGAAACTGAGGCTTTTAGCGTTAAATCTTTTGAATTAGAACTGTGTGTCATTGTCGCTCCTACTATCTTACAAGACGTAGGAGAACGAACACCGATCGAAGGAGAAGTCGCAATAAACACATGAAAGTTTTCATGGGTGCAGACGCAGATCGAGTGCTTATAGTTCCCTACGCCAGTGTTAACTGAATCAGGTTCAACGGGTCTCGATTAACGATCTCAGCAAACACCAAATAAGGTATATGCCCCCCGACTATTGATAGCGATAGTAACAGCACTCTCACAACTGAGATACTGATTTTATTCAATTATAAGAATTACACATGAAAAAATTTCAATTAGGCAAAACAAAACAAATACTTATAACGTTCCTTTAGATGGCTTCGACTGTATAAACAAGCACAACACAATCAGAGACATACCTAACCAGCCTGTAAAAGGAATCAGCTCACCGACAACACAGACGGCAAGCACCGCTGCAACTACTGGTTCAAACAGAGTCAGCAGATTGGCGCTACTCGCGGTCACGTGGCGTAAACCAAAACTGAACGCGATATAGCCCAAGCATTGTGGGATTAACGTCAGATAACTGATGACTAATACGTTAATCTGCGAGGAAAACAGGTTCTCCCCCGTAAACCAGAGCGTTGGCAGCAACAGCATCGCACCCAGGCCAAAAATACTGCCCATCGCCGCTTGTGACTTAATCCCTTTGTCGATCAGTGCTTTGGTCGCCCAAGAATAAATGGCGTAACACAACCCAGCGAGCAAACCTAAAGCAATACCGAACAGCTTGAGATCATCACCGGATTCATTCGTCGATGAAGATTCTGAAAACACCAACAACCCAATACCCACCACACCAATCGCAAAGCTAGTGAGCCAACGTTTGTTGATATTATTCTTTTTGCTAATAAGACACTCTAACAGAGCAGAAAAGAAAGGTGCGGTAGCAATCGAAACCACTGTACCAATCGCCACGCCAGATAATTTCATTGAAGAATAGAAAGCTAAAGGATAGATCGCTAAAGCCAAAGCGCTCACCGTCAACAGCTTCTTGTTCTGCAAAAGCTTGTCGAAAGCGAATAGGATTTTTCGATACGCCAATCCCGCTTGCATTAGGCCACCGACGCCCATAGAGAAAGCACCAATCGCTAATGGGCTTAGATCAGGCGCAAAACTTGCGGCGGTGCCTGTCGTGCCCCATAAAATAGAAGCAAACAAGATGGCTAAAGTGCCCGTTTGGAATTCGTTAACGCGATTGATGGCAAGATTCATTTCTATTACCCAATTTTCATTTCTGAAATAGATAATAGTGAACATATACTAAGTTGAGTTTGCCAAAAGGACGCTATTCTTGTTTTGGAAGACTCTCTTTCATCGAGCCCAAAAACGCCCTTGGAGACATGCCAAAGTGCTGAGAGAAGCGTCGACTGAATGCAGAGAGGTCACTATAACCCACATTTTCTGCGACCAATTGAACGGGTAAATCGGTATGGCTTAGCAAGGCTTGTGCTTTCTCCATACGGTAGCGAGTGATGTACTTAAGCGCACTGATTCCAATACACTCTTTAAAGCGTTTCTTAAATTGAGTGGGGCTCAAACATGCCGTTTCTGCAAGCTGAGAAATAGAGAGAGGCTGGGCGTAATTATCCGCAATGAGCCTTTGGACCGCTCGAATACGAGGGTCGATGCTCTTGCTGACTTTTTGTTGCTCTAATAACAGTGAAAACACATCCAAGATGGATGATTCAATGCCACTGTCCACTTGGTATTCCAACTGCTTTTCAACAAACAGCAAGAAGCTCATTAAGGGTGGCGTGATAGTAAACACCGAGAGCTCATGCTCTAACAAGTGCTGCGGTAACTCTGCCATATCCGCGACAATAAACCGCGCTGCTTCATCCGCCTTAAACGCATGCGCTGTGGTTACCGGAATCACCACGCATTCGCCCACGGCCACCTTGCCGACATATCCCACCATTTCAATACTAATACTCCCTTGAATAGGCAGCACGAGTTGATGGTAGCCATCATGGGCATGAGTATTAAATTGCTTGGTGTAAGATCGAATGCTTAGGCTAGATTTCATGAGCAACGCCGGAGTATATTTCGCTAGGTTAGAGTAAGAGTAAGAGATACAACGTTACATTATCACTTCCCTAGAGTCACACTCAATGCTCATCAAATTCATGCTAGCTACGTGACATAATCAAACACGGCCTCCAAATGAGAGGCCGTTTTTATAAAAAATCGTCATTTACATTAAGGTTAGAATGCACTTGGCTGTCTTGACCAACGGTTACTTGCACGCCATTTTGAGCTTCATATATTTCGAACCCATCAGCAACCGGATCAACATTTTCTTCATCACTGTCATATTGCGCAGTACAGGTATAACCTAATGAGTAAGTACCTGGATCAATGAAGCCCAGAGAGAACTCATAGTTAGTCTGTGCTTCATTCATTGCCACTGACGCTGAAGTAATCGGTTTCACTTCATCACTGCCGCCAATCGGAGCCATGTTAGCTTGTTCAACATTACCTTCATACAAGTACACCGACTGAACAAATGTATTGTCACCACCGTTACAAGTGTCATAAGTAGAAAGAGCAACAGTGCCTTCAATATTTCCTGTCTCAACCGTATTGATAAGGCTTACAGACGTTCTTTGAATGGTGTAATCAGGGAAAGTCGAACTGTTCTTTAGGCCACGTCGAAGATCGAACTCGACAACAAAGTCGTTACTTTGTTGGTTCACATTAAATGAGTTATTAAAGTAAAGTACGCCAGCGTTATCTTCTTTACCCACACCTTGCGGGCACGCGCCTTCACCTTTCACTGTTAACTTTTGTTCCACATTCTGATCATCTACAACATAAGATGGATGCTTCGGGTGATCGCCATCATTGGCAAACACACACAACTTATAGCTACCTACTGGCACCACCTCATTTTCAATCAAAGGAAGCGCATCGCTGCCTTGATAATCCAGCAAATTCACACTTAATGGAATCGGATCCTCACCATCTGGCAATGGATCGCCATTTTCATCAACGTAATCGCCGTTTTCGTCCGTTTTATACACATCATAAATCAGTGGCGAACCTCCCCCTTGAGGAAGTAAAGCGACCTTACTGAATGTCACGGTGACGTCTTTAACATCATCAATGGGCGCATCACTCACGCTCAAAGTAATGGGTGTCGTGCTGCTTGATGAACCTGAATCACCGCCACAACCAACAAGCCCAGCCAGCACAAGACTCGCTAAAGCGGTTTCCTTTAAATACTTCATAACTCATTTCCTATAAATCACTGCTCAATAAAGGGCTTAGTTTTTGCCCTCTTATTCTTTTCCTTAATGTGACTCATGGACAAACCGCGCTTATGGCCCAAATCGGCTAGCCCTATTATTTAGGGCTGTCTTCATCCAAAAACTCTGTTCATCAAGGTGCACATCTCAGGTCGCACATAGGTTAATTAAGTCTAGTAAGTAAATTGTCAGTAGTCGCACATATTTGGCAAGGTTGCTGTCAATTGTGTTGGAATGGTCGGTATGTATAGGGTCAGAGAGGATGATTGAAAGCACTCAAATCAAAGTCAAAAATCGCCACCAAGATCAAAAAAGGCCGTTAAGACAGCCTATTGCTGAACTTAAACGACCTTTTTATTGAATGTGGATAAAGCTAATTCGATATTAGCTCATTCAAATTCACTTATTTCTGAAGTTGCTCTTTAGCGGCTTCAACCTTAGAAAAATCTAGGCCAAGCTCTTCAACTGCTTCTTTGATTAGCGCAGGGTTTTGCATTACCTGACCCATCAGCATTTGAAGCTTATCTTGTGGTAAACCAAGTTGGCTGATTGTCGCCATTGCTGCAAGAGGGTTCTCGGTCAACGTCTTAAATATCTCGCTGATCTGCTCGTCGCTAATATTGTTCTCTTTCAACATTGCTAAAATCGGGTTCATTTTTTTGCCTTTGAAACACTAAATTAAGTAGGAGCACAGCATACCATCTAGCTGTGCTCGATTGTACTAACAAGTGAAGCTTTGGTTTAACACGAATTGTGCTTTTCCCAAACGCAAATAATACTTGGGCTTAGCGAGACTCTAATGGGTAAGAGCGGTAGCTCCACATACCATACGTTCTAAGAGCGTCACGGTAGATGCCTAGAAGCTCACCACTGCTCGCTTTCTTAAGATCTTCTAGCGGCTTATCTGGGTAAGAGACCGTATCGAAGGTAATGCCCTGAGGGCCCGTTTGCCAGCTCGCGATCTCAAACAGAGTTTGACCACGACGAACATGGCTTGCCGAGCTGATAATGGTCGCGTGCTTAATATCATGACGAGCAAGCGCATAGCTACTGAACAAGGCATTACCTACCGTGCTGGTCGCGTAGTTCTCTTCAATGATGCGGTCTTTGCTTACCCCTTTTGAGATAAGCCAATCCGCCATTAACTTGCCTTCTGTCTTATGGTTCTTAGGCACGCCGCCGGTTAACACGATCATCGCGTCTGGGTTCGCTTTCGACATTGCTAATGTCGTTTCAAGACGTTCAATCAAGATCTCATGCATAGAACCATCAGGGTTAAGCGCGTAACCCAAAGTGACGATGGCACCGTGGTCGCTCAACAGTCCCTTATCTGCAGACTCTTTAAGCGGTGTTTCTAACACGCGGTCGACCGTTGCAAAAATACGTTTGATGTCTTCTGCTTTACCTTTGTTCAGGCTTTCCAGTTTCTCCATGTGCTTGTTGGATTCACTGTCATTGCCTTCAAATCGCTGCCAAACCGCAAGATACGCATGCAAGTCGACATCGTCTGGCGCAACCGTCAGTGCTTGTTCAAACAACTCAATAGCGCGCTCTGCATTCTTGTTGTAGATCTGAGCGTTCGCCGCCGAAATCAACAAATCAGTACGGTAAGGTTCTAACTGGTACGCTTCTAACAAACGGTTGGTCACAATTTCCATGTTGCTTGGCATTTTAGCCGTGAAGCCCGCGTGTGAAATTCTTGCCGGAGACTTAAACGCCTGCAACGCATCAAGAAGTAGTTGGTCGACAACTTGTCGCTTAGTCACCAGCTGCGCGTAGTCCGCAGAAGCCTGTACAGCACCATCGTTAGCAGCAAAAGAATAAGGTGTTGCGCCAAAGGCTAGCATGCCACCAAGAGCGAGGGCGATAATGTTCTTTTTCATGGAAAGATCCTGTGTCGTTAAGTGTTCACATCAGATTTGTTCACCAATGTAAGTCCCTAAGATTAAAAAACCGTGAACCACACCAGAATCTCCGAGGTTAATATTCATTTGTTGCATAAGGTGTGGCTGCAGATCACGATTTTATGCGCCAGAGTAAGCTCAAATATCCAGATAGCTTCTAGTTATGAGGAACTCCCTTGATTACTTTGGAATATTTAACTTCGCCCCCACACGCCTATTCCATCTAAATTCGTAAGTTTCGAAGCTCAACATCAAACCTAAATGTGCATTTTATGTTCATTATTTCAGCAACTTAAAATGCTATCTCTCTACAAGTCGACGCTCATTCACGTTTGCTCAACCAAGTTCAAAAATCACAGAGTGTGATATCAAATCAGTCAATTCACAGAAAATTCAAAAATCAATCATTGAACGATCGTTCAAGTGGTGCTTTAATAAATGACCAATACAAGGAGTTACCCCATGCTTAAGTTCTATTTTCACCAAACACCAAACCCAATGAAGATCGCTCTGTTTTTGGAAGAGACAGGCCTAGATTTTGAACTTGTTCCTGTCGATACCTTAAAAGGCGAGCAACACACACCGGAATATCGTTTGATCAATCCAAACGGCAAAACGCCCGCGATTGAAGATGATGGACAACGTGTATTCGACTCTAACGCTATCCTGCTGTACCTATCTGAGAAAACAGGCAAGCTTGGTGGACAACCCGAAGACAGAGCCGAACTATTATCTTGGATGATGTTTATCGCGAGCGGCCTTGGTCCTTATTCGGGTCAATCGGTACACTTCCGCAATGCGGCACCAGCAGGCTTAGATTACGCGGTAAATCGTTATCTTCGCGAAGCACAACGTCATTACGAAGTGTTAGAAAAGCACATGGAAGGTCGTGAGTTTTTCGTCGGAAATGAGTACACCATTGTCGATGTCGCTGCATGGGGTTGGATTGATAAAGCACCTTTCGTGCTTGGTGAACAAGGCCTAGAACCTTACCCGAACTTGAAGCGTTGGTTTAACGCAATCAACACTCGCCCTGCTGCACTGCGTGCTCGCGAAATCGGCAAAGGCATTGAGTTTAAAACCGAACGTGATGAAGAAGCGAAACGAGCACTGTTTCCTTCAAATTATGCGAAGTAGAAGTAGTAAAGCCTGACAATGAGGCTCGGTAGTGATCTTCTGGGCCGCTTTTATTCACCTTGATTACTCATGAATAACCAACCCGTCCTTTCTAGTTCAAAAATCTCTACCCTGATTTCACCCCCTAACCTACGTATTGAATAAGATACCTCAAAGTCGTAAGTAATTGTTGCAAGTCATAAAATACAGATTTAGAGCTACTTGATATGAAATCATAATGATATTCTACATATCATTAAATATTTCATAGGCTTTAAACGAGCCTTTTAGTCAATCTAAGTGTGGTTTGTATATGATGGGCATCGAGCACGATGGAGCTACATTCATTGTCGATAAGGAAGTTCACCAAGCAGTAAGTGGCGCTGACCTAATAGATATGGACGGCCTACTCTCGCTCAACGATATTCAGCGGCTACCTGGTAAGAAACTAGCAATCAGCTTTAACGACTCGACTCTAACAGTCGAGGAAAGTGGTGTACGGGTTGCGGATAGAGTTGCGTTGGTGATGGAGAAGGTGTAATGAGAAATATAGTTGTTCAAAATAGTCTGAAAGAAATACTAGCTGGGTATTCAAGATTATTAAAAACTACAGATAATATTGATTTTACAAATGTAAAAAATGATCCATCTCTAAACGACCTATGCGATCATTTAGACGATATTGATGTTTTGATGGGGAAAATACAAAGTAAAAATCATATAAATGATAGCGAATCTTACTTATTATTAATTGAGTTATCTAACATAATAAGAAAAGTCTTTATTTTCCCTTCTGATAAAATAATCCCACTCAAAGAACCAATTAAAGATAGTGATGTTCTTAGACCACTGGACCTGTCGATAGCTATTGACGCTTTTTATGATTCAGTCGATGGTTGTATAATTTACGCTTCACGATACATTATATCTGATTTAGAAGAACAAATAAAATACCTTAAAGATTCTGCGAATGATAATAATTCAGAGCTTGATAAGAAACAAAATCAGATTATTAATAAAATTGAGTCTAGGTATAACTCTCATAAAACAGATCTGGAAAACTTATTAAATAATTCAAAATCAAACTTGGATTCAAATTTAGAAGACGCGAAATCATATATACACTCAGTAGCCCGCGATCTAAATAAAAATCAACAGGATAATCTTAATCAAAACCAACGCTCTATTACCGACCTAGTCAACAAAGCCAAGACAGAACATGAAGAATATATTAACCACATATCTTCTGTTTTTGAACAATACGAAAAAGAGTCTAGTAATAGAATTCAAGTAAGGATTCAAAAAGCTGAAACCATTGTTTCAAGTTTGACGGAAAAAGTTGCACAAGCAAACAAAGACCTATCCGAGTCAGTTCAAGAGCAAAAAACAAATCTCGAGCAATTTTCTCAAAACAATCGAAGTTCATTGATTGATATTATCAATAAAACATCTTCAGATAATCTAACTAAAATACAAGAAGCACAGTCTCAGGCTCTTAGTTCCCTCACAGAGCAAATAAATAACGAAATTAGTGTTATAAATGAAAAAATTAATAGCGAGGTTAAGAAATTTGAAGCTAAACGTATTGATATGGATAATTTATTAGAGAAAGTCGGGCTCGCTAGAGATGCAGAAGTAACAATTTCCCAAGCAGATAAGGAAGAAGCTACAGCAGATCAACTACGTAGTTTAGGGTTCAAATTATTGTACGTTTCCATATTATTACTAGTAGTTTTTTTCGCAGAGTACGTAGGGCTTAACTTTTGGTCAGATGTTTCTAAGTCGCTTAGCGATCTTACTATCGATGCGTTCGCCATCCGCTTTATGACTGTAATACTAATAAGTTCTCCAGCTATTTATTTGCTCAAAGAATCAGCCTACCATCGAAATAAAGAAAATCTATATAGACAACGGGGTACACAGCTTCTTACTATTCGAGGCTACCTAGCAGATCTCCCTCAAGAGCAACGTGCTGACGTCAAACACAAACTTGCTGAGAATTTTTTCAGTTTCCACAACGGAAAAACAGACACAAAAAACGTCCCAGATTTCCTACGAGATATGAAAGAAGCAGTAGGGATTGCAAAATCACTAAACGGTCAAACAAAGACGGTTTCTCAGCGCTTCAACAGAAAAGAAAAATAAAAGAAATTTATATGCTTCTTGAAATGACAATATTGATACTAATAGGACTTGTTGTCGCTTACTACAAATATCAAAAGTACAAATTCAAGAAGCGTTTACAAGATCCCGAATACTTTCAAGCCTTAGTAACTAGACATGATATAGAACATGGTAAAAACAAACGAAATACGATTAAAACAAAACCAAGTGTATATAAAAACAGTGATAATTGGCGTTCTATGCCCATGAATAACGCTGTTTTACGATGAATGCCGCCACTTCTCACTGACTGAAGTAACAAAAAGGCGGTATACCTAGATAATACCGCCATCGTTTGTCTTTCGAGAATTAATAACGTAAATTCAGTCGGTCAATAATTGCTTCCGTACTCTCTATACAACTATCGATTCTTGGTTCTAAAGTACCAATGATAAACTCATGACGTTCATCAGCATTGACCCCAAAAAGATCTAACTTGTCCAGTAAGTACACAACAAACAGAGAACCTAAACCAGATAACAATCCTCCTATAACCATTGCGATGGTATCAGCAAAAGGAATACCATTTATAAAAGTAGCTATAGACTCAGTCGCAAGTATCCCGCCAGTAACCACCAAACCAGTAGTAAAGACTTTACTAGCTTCATGAGCGGCTTGGTTCATTGTCATACCCTCAGGAGGAAATATTAGGGTTTTAATCGCTTTCATTAGAGACATAAAACCTTCTCTAATCAATCTAACTGCATTCTTGCTCGTTCTGACGAACATGTTTATAACAGCAGTAGAAATCGCAGAAAGTAACCCGGAAATAGCTCCTGTAGAAAAAGCTGAGGCAACATTTTTCCATTGACCTAAGACCTTAGTAACAACTCTTCCCAGCCTGACTTTTAGGACACCTAACCATGAGTCACTGTATTCACCATTTTTCCAACCATTAGAAATGACATCTTTAACTTCTTCAAAAATCGACGATATAAAACCTGAAAGCAAAGCTCCTAACGCTTGTTGAAGACCTTGGTTAGCTCCAGTTTTGATACCATCTTTTGCTCCTTCTCTTGCTATCCAAATCGTTTTTTCAAGCGGGGCAGAAGGAACGTATTTTTCCGCAGCTTGTTCACCTCGAGCATGGACTGCGTTAGTACGTCTTTTATCAAGGTCGCCATTGTTCGAGCTTTCAACAAACTCTTTATGGTCTTTATCACCTTTAGAACGATTTATACTTTGATGTGTAAAACTATGATTGTCAGAATCTGCGCCAAATTCCGCTTTTTCCGCATCAGATAACATAAAACCACCGTCATCATGCATGCTCTTTAATGGCTTATTATGATCGAAATCCATAACTGACGAATTATGATAGTTCCCCGTGTTGATATCTTTAATTTGCCCTTCGGGGGTCGTGGCATCTAACTTACTTCGTTTTTTTTGAGTATCAAATGAAACTCCATGCCCGCCTACACTTTTCGGTGATTTGGTATAGTCGACTCGGTTGTATTCAAAATTCCTATCTACACCTTCTAGGTCTGCGCGACTCAATTTCAATGGCGACAGAAGCTGATCAATTAAAACCTCTTTGCTAGATTCAAAAAGAACATCGTACTTATCTTTAGTAAATGAACGGTCTAACATGTTTAGTGAATCAGTTACTTCTTGCTCTGTCACTTCCAAATCATAAATTGGACTAACAAAAAACATTTTGTCATAAAAGCTGCTATCTGACTCTTCTGACAAAAACTGGGAGACCAGCTCCTGAGAAGCAACTTCATTGATATGGGCTGTTTCACGAAACGTTTTACGATTGGCCTTTCTCTGCTGATATCGTTTTGCTCTAGTTGTCATAAAAACTCCTTATCAAGCAACAAGCTTTCTCCAAGCTTCCAAAAATGCTTTTTCGTTTTCATGCACATAATCGTCAGCATGCATTACCACATCAATAATCTCTTCAAATAGTCCCATAGACTCTGGAGACACTTTACTGGCATATTCATAAGCAGTAGTAATATTTGGTGGGTTATTCGCAATACTATCTATTTTGGTTTTAATATGTGGTGGTAAAGAGCTACTCATCACGCCAGAAATAAATTCATCAATTTCTACTCGTTCTTCCTCAGATACCAGGCCATCACAGGCTGCACACGCTAGTCCCACAGCTTCCATTGCGATTAGAAGATTAAAGTAATCATCCGTATCGTTAAGCCTTTTCTCTGCGTCTTTGAAAGCAGATTCAATTTTGTTATATTTAGCTTCGTATTTAGCTGTTGCTTTATCTTCTCCTCGTTTTTCGGCATCATCATCACCATCAAAGCTGGCACCTACTGCGGCACCAGCAACGCCAGCCCCAACAGCTGCAGCAACTGTTGCTGTTCCGGCCAAAGAGCCTGCCAATGTGGCAGCTCCAAGTAATGAACCACCGCCAGTAAAAGGGGCTGCTGCAATTGCACCAACTCCAATAGCGGCTCCACCTAGCACCTTCCAAAAACTCATATTATTATCCTTTTGTATTGTTCAATAAACAGCCTAAGCCAACTGATAACTAAGATAAAAATACCATACCGATACACACACCGAATGTGAGCTAGGTATATAATTTGATTGGAAAATAATTTCTAAAGCTACCTCACTTGGTAATTTCCCTTCGAGCTCCCCTCGATGGCCTCCACTTGAGCGTTCCGAGTAATTTCGCCCACTACCGCATTCGCAATGGCTTCGGCCATCATGCCCGCCATCGCAAATTCACCATCGAGCACAAAGCCCTGAGCTTTCAGTTCGGTTTCTAATTTCTGTTTCAATGATGTATTACTTAATGCCATTAGTCTTTCCTGCATAAACGGTGGATGATACATCGACATATTGTTTTCCTATGAAGGGGCAAATGCTCACACCGGTGCACACCCCTTTTCCGCCATTAAACTTGATGGTGTCCGCGTCTTCGGTGATGTTCTTAGCTTTAATGGTTCTATTACCTTTGACGGTTTCGATGTGAGTGCCGTCAATCTCTGTTATTCGATTTTCTAGCACTTTGATTTGTTGAGTGAGGTATTCAAGCTTGTCGGCTTGGTCTGTCTTACGTTCGAAGCTGCCTTTCTGGTCCACCAATTGATACACATCTTTGCACTGTTGGTAGCGGTTTCGCCTTCTTTGATTCCTAGTAACTTGAAACCAAGTGGTAGCAGACAACGAATAAAGGGCTTATCCGGTTGACCGAACATAAATCTGAGTTCAAACAATACTGCCGATTGCCAGCAACTCTGGTAGCACAACAATCGTAGCTTTTTGTCCCAAACAAAAAAGAGCCGCTAAAAAGCGGCTCTTGATTTTCAAACTATTCGAACTCGTTCAGATTACTCTTTACCGAATACGTTGTTCTCTTGCTCTTGTACACGGATGAAAGTCGTACGCTTAGTTAGCTCTTTAAGCTTTGCTGCGCCTACGTATGTACAAGTTGAACGTACACCACCAAGGATGTCAGAAATCGTGTAATGAACTGAACCACGGTATGGAAGTAAAACAGTTTTACCTTCTGCAGCACGGTACTTAGCAACACCACCTGAGTGCTTGTCCATAGCCGACTGTGAAGACATGCCGTAGAACTTCATGTATTGCTTACCATCTTGCTCTACAACTTCACCGCCTGACTCAGAGTGACCAGCTAGCATGCCGCCTAGCATTACGAAGTCAGCACCGCCGCCGAACGCTTTAGATACGTCACCCGCACATGAACAGCCACCGTCACCGATGATCATGCCGCCAAGGCCGTGTGCCGCGTCGCCACACTCGATGATTGCAGAAAGTTGAGGGTAACCTACGCCTGTTTTAACACGTGTAGTACAAACAGAACCAGGGCCGATACCAACCTTAACAATGTCTGCGCCAGCTAGGATTAGCTCTTCAACCATGTCACCCGTTACAACGTTACCCGCAGAGATAACTTTAGTCGGGAATTCTGCACGTACTTTCTGTACGAACTCAACAAGGTGCTCTGAGTAGCCGTTAGCGATATCAATACAGATGAATACAAACTCTTCGCTAAGCGCCATGATCTTCTTAACTTTCTCGAACTCAGCTTCAGATGTACCTGTTGATACAAAAACGTTGTTCAGTGTTTTCTTGTCTGCTGTTTTAGCGAACTCAGCCCACTGCTCTACTGTGTAGTGCTTGTGTACTGCAGTCATAACACCGTGCTCTGCTAGAGCAGCTGCCATTTCAAAGCTTGCTACCGAATCCATGTTCGCTGCAATTACTGGAGTACCAGACCATTGACGACCGCTATGCTTGAATGTAAAATCGCGGGTTAATTCAACTTGAGAACGGCTTTTAAGGGTAGAACGCTTCGGACGGAAGAGTACATCTTTGAAACCTAACTTAAGTTCTTGTTCGATACGCATGATAATTTGTCCTGTAATCATATTACGTGTCGTGCGTTTTCGGTAAGCGTTGGCAGACGCTTTACTGAGTTTCGGACACAAAAAAACCGGAGCGTTGGCAGACGCTCCGGTTTTCAGCATTATAGGCTGTGATTTACTAACAGCAAGTCTGATATTTCATTTTTTTTTGTGCTATCCTCTCAAAGATTCCATATCTGGTAAAAGCTTCCCGCCCGTCATTTCCTACTAAATTCATAGTAATTAATAACTTAACAACATATTCACGCAAACGCTGTCGGTTTATTGCGCAAACGTTTCCCTTGCAAATTCGGCGAAAAAATCTTCGATAAGGCAAATTTGTGAAAAAAGTGCCCTTTAATCACATAAAAATCACACTTTTCTTGAATCAAAAAATGCGTTTTTTCTTAAATAATTTCATTTTTTTCTGACTTTTTTCGCTTCGAGTGCCGATCTCAGCCCTCTTTCATTAGCCCTGAAATTTATAAAGTACAAAGGCAAGATCGATTAGCACGTTCGAAACTTGGATGAGCGGGGTAAAGTCCACAAAATATGGCAGGTTAGATGCGCTTATTTATGAGAACCCAGCAGATACAAGCCGCTGTTGATAGAGCCTAACAACAACTCGACTAAAGTTAACGAACACGGAACGCCTTTCTTTAGTTCGAACTCATTACTACAGGATCAGATACAAAAATGGCCAAGGGGATTAACCTTGGCCATTTTTATTTGGTTTTCAGAGTGCTCTTATAAGGCGATTCAATTTTCACCTTAAGGTACGTCAAGCCTTTTTCTGAGACATCAGAGCTTCAGCAGTCGCATCTTGAATCGACAAGAACAAGGATGTCACTTGCCCAGTTGGAGAACGCATCGGGTTAAGCGTGACGTTCTGATACATAAAGTCAGCTTGCTGAGTTACTGGCCTCACGTTGCGGCACTTAAACAGATAAGGCCTTTGTTGCCACGTTATGAAGCTACGGCAGCCTAGGTCATAAACCGGTTTTGTTTTAAGCCTAAACCACTCTTCAGGAATTTCAGGGAATAACTCAAAGATCGACTTACCGATCGCATCATGCGATTGCTTACCGCTATGGTGCGTCATGAAGCCATTCCAAACTTGTACCTGAAAGTCACGGTTAATGACCACCAGCCCCATATCGACGTTTTGAACCATGTCTACCATCCAGTGGAACTGTTCAAATTCAGCAGGAAGATTCAGCATATTAAAACTCCTCCATTAGGTAGGCCAATTTGTTGTCTAGAAGAGGCAGAGACTCATCAACGAACATAAATAGAAGATCACAACGGATGGACGTGCCGTCTATGTTGTAGCTGACTTCGAACGTCATGGTCTTTTTAAATGAGCCGCTGGTATTTTCAATCACCGAATCAATCGAGATGTGTTGACCTAGCAGCACAGGAGAGCTCTGGAAGAAACGAACTTCTGATTGCTCCCCTAACCCATTCAAGAAAGAGCCGACTAAGATGTTCGATACATCCATCAACAACTCTAATTCTTCTAGCTGCTCGCTTTCTGTTGGCACCTTCATGAGCTTCTTAAGATCGCTCACACTGGAATCACTCAACAAAACTAGCGCTTCACCTGCAATGCCTTCTCCACTGAAGCCTTGGCAAACACCCGACACTTGGTCATTGTCAGCCAAGTCACGAAGTGCCATGTGCAATTCGCTCACTTCGAAGATGTTAACGTTCGGCAGCGGTAGGTGAACAAACACATTAAAGTGACGAGCCAGTGCATCAGCGGCACGGCCTATCGCTACGTTCGCGACTTCCATATAGATATCGCGTCTGCGAAGTATTGGCAGTTCTAAAGCGGTTGGGGTAATGATTTGAGGTTGTTTTGGCGGCTCGACATGCTCACGTAAAATGGCTTTTAGCGCTTCTTTATCGATCGGCTTTTGCAAAAATGCTTTGGCGCCAAGATCCAGCACCTTCTGTTGTGCTTTTGGTTGTATGTCACCAGAAACAACGACAACTGGCGTGGTATCGCCTAAACGTTGCATCTCTTCCAATGTGCCATAGCCGTCTAATTCCGGCATGGTTAGGTCGAGGAACATCAATTTGAATTGGTTTTTAGCGAGCTCTTCAAGTGCATTAAGCCCATGAACAGCAAAAGTTATATCTGCATTTAGAGAACTAGGCAGTGACCGAGCCATCTGCTTCCTTGCTAACGCAGAATCATCACATATAAGAACTGGGAACGACATAAATGCACCACTGACAAATTAAAGCTAATTCGACCGAGTGTAACAGAACATTATGGTATCAGGTACGGGGTGAATGGATTTATGTGCAGATTATTAGTAAGAATGATGAAACAGGTGGGTAAGCTATTATTTCGCATTATTCTTCATGAAAAACAATATGCTACAAAGGTAATAGCCAATCCTTGCTGTTGAGTAATAGCACTATTATATTTAACAGCAGCCTTAACAAGCGGGTTTATTAAGGCTCGACTGACTCATTCATTGAACGGCTTTATGTAGCCATGATAGAGAGCTATCCAACAAAGCTAATGCAAGAGAACTAGAACTGATATGAAGGCCATAAAATCAGTAATGCGAAACGTATGATCACAGCAAATACCAACAACGCGATCCCCAGGCGATACCATTTGTATTCGGCGATGTTCATTGGGATACGCTTGTAGAACATCGTAATCACGCCTTTCCAATCACTACTGCGTCTTCCGTACTGCATCATGCTCGTCAAAACAAACAGTGCGCCAAGCACTAACATTCCTTTTTCAGCCCAGAACAATCCAACTTCCATTTGTGTATTCCTTGATAAAACGGTGAGCAACTCAAATCATTCTAGTCACCTTTTAGCTCGGTTTCTGTAAGACCAAGGTCTAAATTACGAAGTACGCAATTTAGGGCTTATAGGTCATTGTTGGTAATTGATAGTTCTCGGTCAGCAATACAACGTTTATCGTTCAAGGTTCCATGGTAAAGGCGAGCATCACAAGCAAATCACGTATAAGCATGATTCGACAAATCTGGAGATTGGTTGTTCTTTTGAATGACACGCATCAATTGGATAAGCAGCAGAATACCTGTCACGCCTAAGCCAACACCGATTCCGCCCCAAATCCCTGCCAATTCGAACTTAGGCATCAAATACCAAGCCGCAGGTAAGCCAAATACCCAGTAACCGATGGCAGTCATCACGGTTGGCATAGAGACAATCTTCATGCCTCTTAGCAGGTTAATCGCCAGTAGTTGCCAAGCATCAACAATAAAGCACAAAGCAACGACCCAAATCACAGAAGCCAGTAGTGAAGTCATAGCACCCGTGCCATCGTCTAACTTGAAGATAGAAGCGATCATCTCAGGCCATATAATGAACACGGCCGACAACGCCACACTCAACACCGACACCAATATGAAGCTTTGAATCGAGGTTCTTTTTATTCCTTCGTAGTTACCCGCGCCAAAATCACGGCCAACCAAAATCGCCGCAGCTTGTGAGAAACCAAAATTGAAGTTCCAAGTAAAGCTTAAACATTGCAGCAAGATTTGGTGCAAGGCTAACGAAGCAATACTGATCGTGCCCGCCATCAAGGTGCCACCGTAAATCAAGCCATGCTCAAGTAAAGCAGCCAAGCCGATAGGTAGACCCATCAACAACAATGGGCTCATCAACTTGATTGAATACTCTTCTGTATTTAGCCAAGGGGCGAACTGCTTAAACTCGTCACGCTTAAATACCCAAACCGTATATCCAACCATCACGATAAATGCCGCGATAGCCGTACCAAGCCCTAAACCTGTTAAGCCCATGTCTAATTGGAAGGTGAGAAAGTAGCTCACTGGCACATTCAGAATTACGGTGATAATCGACATCACAAGAATGGAGCGCACGTTGCCAAACGCACTGGTTAAGCCACGAAGTACCAACAAGATAAGCGAAGGCAACATTACCCACTTCAAAGCATGGACATATTCCATGGCTAAAGTGATCACTTCTGGTGGCTGTTTGGCTGCTTCTAATACCAACGGAGCAAACCAGAAGCTGGCCATTAAGGTCACGCTGAGCACGAATGCCAACATGGTTGCGCCTTTCACCGCCAATCTAATTTGAGTATTACCAAACTCAGGGCGAGCTACGCGCTGACCATAAGCAATCGCAATCAAGTTCGCGACACAACCCACGGTGCTGCTCGCAATAATGAAGATGAAAAAGTAGATTGAGGCACCTAAGCCACCAGCCGCAAGGGCTGACACACTGATACGCGACATCATCCAAACATCAGTAAGGACTAAAGCCATAGAGATCAGCTGTGAAATGATCAAAGGGAATGCAAGAGTGAGTATTTTTTTCATGAGCGCCTCAGGTAATTTCGCCCAAAATACGATCGATGAGGCTAGCGTTCAATTGATAAATTTGCGACTCTAACATTCCATAAACTCATGCGAACGAATTATGACCCCATATCCTAGCTTGCCATCATCACATAATGGCTTAAAAGCCTTTGAAGCTGCCGCAAGGCTGATGAGCTTTACGCTGGCTGCCGAAGAGCTGCATGTGACACAAAGTGCGATCAGCCGACAGATCAAACAGCTTGAAGATGAGTTAAACGCATCACTGGTTATTCGTAAGCATCGAGCCATAGAATTAACGGTACAAGGTCATGATTTGTATGTGGCTTTGCGAGAAAGCTACGGTAATATCGAAGCTGTTATCGCCTCTTGGAGTGAGCCCAAGCAGAAGCGTATCGTGATCAAAGCGACTCTGAGTTTCGCGACGCGAGTATTGATCTCCAAAGTTCGGGAATTAAACGAGCGTTATCAAGATCATGAGATAGTCATTGTTCCTGTGATTGAGGAAGACGAATCGATTAATAGTAGTGAGTATGATCTACTGATCTTCCACACGCGTTTCAAAAAACGCTATGACAAGGCACCTGACATTACCTTCTTGCGTGAAGAGTTCATGGCGCCGGTTTGCTCTACTAGTTTAACCACCAAAGACACCGACCTTGATTCAATCTTAACCTTGCCAAGGCTGCATCCAACCTTAGATCATCACGACTGGAAAGTGTGGCTGGCCGATGTTGAATTCCCACCAAAGAAACCTGTCAGAAATACCAGCTTCTTGTCTTTAGATATGGCGCTCAGTGCCTGTCTATCCGGTGAAGGGGTTACGGTCACGGATCTGTTGTTAGTTCAACAAGATCTCCAACGAGGCTTCTTGTACTGCCCTAGAAATGCAAAAATCCAACACAGTGCTTGGACTTACTTCATGCACCAGCGTAGTCACACGCCTATCATCAACGACCTTATTGAATGGCTTAGAGAAGAGACAACAAAAGAGATCGAGTTGCTGAAAGTACTCGCACAGCAATATCAATGGTTTGGTGTAATAGAACAGGACAAAGACTTTGGTCGGCTCTTCTAAACTAAGTTATGATTCCTTTTCCCTCAGCCTATTGATATTTTTATGTCTTCTTTCTCTTTTTCACAAATCCCTGTTGGGGTTCGATTCATGATCCTCTCCGCTTTTGGATTCGCACTGATGTCAGCTTGTGTGAAATACATCAGCAATTATGGCATTCCTGTATTCGAAATCGTTGCAGCAAGGGCTTTGGTGTCTTTGATCATCAGCTACATCGACGTAAAACGAAAAGGCATTTCGATCTGGGGTAATAACAAACCTTTGTTGTTTGTTCGTGGCGCAGTAGGTACTGCAGCACTGATGTGTGTTTACTACGCTGTGACCACTTTGCCATTAGCCGAAGCGACCATTCTACAATACGTACATCCGGTCTTTACCGCGTTGCTCGGTGTGTTGTTCCTGAAAGAACGCGTCCAGAAATCGACCATGATCTGCATTGCATTCTGCCTAGCGGGATTATTGGTGATGGTTCAACCAAGCATGAACAGCGGCGCGAGCAGCGAGTTACCGCTATTCAGCATTATGGTGGCGTTATGTGGTGCGTTTGGTAGCTCAATTGCTTATGTGATTGTGAGAAAGCTGAGCCAGACGGAAGACAGCTCTGTCATCATCTTCTACTTCCCACTGGTTGCTCTGCCAATATCGACAGTCCTTATTTGGAACGACTTTGTATGGCCAAGTCTATTCTTAACCGTGATGCTCGTGTTAGTCGGTATTTTCACTCAGATAGGCCAATACGGTTTGACCAAAGCGATGCAGACTCAAGCGGCGGGTAAAGCTTCGGCTTACTCATACGTCCAGATAGTCTTCTCGGCACTGTTAGGCGTGTGGATCTTTAATGAAATTCCATCGGTTTGGACTTATCTAGGCGGTGGCCTGATTGTGACTGGCGCGCTGATTAATGTGTTTGGCAAACAACTGTTGGTGCCTTTTAAGGCTAAATAAACAACCCAACAACTGAGCTAAACATCAGCTAAATAATCAGCTATTGCATAGACCTAAAAAGGGCATTGCGGATTATTCCACAATGCCCTTTTCTATAAATGCTCTCTAGCGCGCTTTCATTCAGCTAACCAACTTTAACAAAGCGGCGTATTACGTAACTAACTCGTGGCATTTCGTAACTTAGGGTCATCACTTAGGTATTCAACGAACTCGATTTCAAAGCCTGCCGGATCCACAAAGTAGACATTTTTTCGATAAGGTTCTTCAGCGCCAGGTTTAGCAATCGGGAAACCCGCATCGATAAGACGTTGAGTGACGCTTTCGATATTATTGGTCACATAAGCGAAGTGCGCGAGGCCAACAGAGTGCCCTGCCAAATCTCTGTTTTCACCCTCACCGTGATCACTCAATGCGATGTATTGGTACTCGTCGCCAAAATGCAGCCAGTTACGTGGCTTACCTGACCACTCCCCTTTTCCCTCATCACGAATATACCAATGAGGGAACGCCGCTTTATAGAAAGCCAGCATTTCTGGGATATCTTTTACCACTAAATTCACATGTTCAAGTTGGATCATTCTTCTCTCCTTAAAGTATTCTCGTAAGCAACGTTGCATATCCTAATACCTCAAGTTAAGTTGAGGTAAAGCACTAATTTGCATTTATTTCGAGAACGTCTTTAGAGACCAAATTGTCGTATTTGATGCGATACAAGCTTTAAGTTTAGACGACCTAATCCAATGTGACTCAACTCAACCACAAGAGTTAGCAAACCCATGGTGTATCACTGAGATAAGACGACCCAACAACTGCTTCTTGCTCAATATATACACACATTAATATCCCCTTATTGACTGATACATCAAGTTACAATTCGATTTCATATTAGCCAACAAAACTGATCTGGGTTAATAAACTAGTTTCACAATAACCTTATTTTTATTGGGGTCAGATAATTAATAAAAAGGAAGTTAAAGTGAAAAAATTATTAGCACTTGGTATCGCAGCGGTAATCTCGGCTCCAGCAGTAGCCGACCACAACACAATCAATGGTATGGATTTTGGTCCACTCGCAAAGTTAGTCGGCACATGGAAATCAGTCGAAACTGGCGGCGTTGATATTTCTCCAGGCCAAGAAGGCACAGAAGTGGGTGCAGGTGGTCCCGCGGTTACACCATTCTATGAAGTAATGACGTTTGAGGTTGCGGCAGATGCAACCAATGCCAGCGATCAATATCTGGTTGCTCTGTACTACAAACAAGAAGTATTCAGAAAGGCCGACGACTCTAAGTTCCACGATCAACGTGGCTACTTCATCTACGACCAAAAAAATCAGGTCGTCTACAACTCTTACTGCGTACCACGCACCACATGTGTCACCGCAGAAGGCCCTGCCGGCGATACAATGACGTTAGTTGCGTCTAAGCGTGGCATCGCTGAGTCCGAATACATGACGGACAACGCAACCACCACGGGCTTCACGATGAACATTAGCATTTCAGACGATACGCTGACGTACTCTCAAACAACAGGCTTAGAGATCTACGACAACGCATTTGCTCATACAGATTCAAGCACTCTAATTAAAGTGAAGTAGATTCAAATACAAACGCCTTTCACAGCGAAGTGAAAGGCGTTTTTCTGTTGTACTTGTAACAACAAACAAGTTTAACTAGATTGTGTATCAACCTTGGCGTAACGGTTGGCTAGCACTGCACAGTAAAAGATCTGAATCGGGTGATAAAGCATGATTGGTAGTAATATCATCCCTAGATTAGGGTTGTGAGCAAAGATCACCTTAGCCATAGGAATACCTGCCGCTAAGGTCTTCTTAGTACCACAGAATACTGCCGCGACTTCATCTTGATGATTGAATCCAACCTTTCGGGCACTCCATTGAATGCCGTGTACCATCACCATCAATACCACTAAACAAATCACCGCTGACAGCAACAACAGCATTGGTGAAAAGTCGCTCCAAATACCGTGTTCAATAGAGTCACAGAAAGCACTGTAGACGATCAGAAGTATCACGTATTTATCTAACTTATTGACCACTGACTTGTGTTTCTGAGTCCATTCAAAAAGTAACGGGCGCATCAACTGGCCGACAATCATTGGCAATAGCAGCATTTTAGATATAGAGATCACCGATTCCATCAGGTTTAGCTCTGCACCTTCCAATCCCATAAAGAGCTGGATCAGTAGAGGCGTAATGAACACGCCTAAAATACTAGAAAGTGATGCATTGAATATCGCACCCGGTAGGTTTCCTTTTCCAATCACCGTCATCGCGACCGAAGACGAAATCGTACTCGGTAATACGAAGAGGTAACAGAAACCAAAGGCCAGAGCTGCTGGCATATAAGCGACAAAGCCTTGCCCGAATATCACCCAAAGCAGTGGGTAAACTAAGAATGTCGCGCTTTGTACAAAAACATGCAGCTTCCAATTCGAAAGCCCCTCAAGAATGGCTTTGGGAGACAAACCCAAACCGTGTAAGAAAAACACCAAAGCGATGCCGAGAACAGTCACCGTATCGAGATGAAGTACCCCACCCGATTTGCCCCAATCCGGCGTAAAAACAGCAACGACCATAGCCACCACCATCCCTACAAGAAACCATTCCTTTTTCAGTTTTTCTATCATGTTGACACGCACTTTCTGTAGATTCCATTTCAGCCAATAACAAGGCTCCGACGCTATTTATCCTATCGACTCTAATTTTAATTAACCACCATAAACGTAAATTAAGCTTGTCTTTATCTTGAGGGTTAACATCGTTATTAAGTTTGTTACACCCGTTTTGCTCAGGATTAATCGGATGTATGGAATGACGATGAAAATATTAGAAAACAGAGGTTTATCGAGAAGATAAGATCACTTTCAGTGATCGGAACACAAAGGCAAGCCGTAGGGACAGCAATCAAACAGTAACAAATTTAGATACCAATATTCAGCCTATTACCAATAACTACTCAGCGGGAGCAAAACATGGACAACAGAATCACCATTATTGAATTTCTCAGAGTATTTGAGTTTATTCGCTCTTCCGGTGAGCAACGGGACAACAAATATCTAGTTGGCGAAATGACGGCTTGGCATGATTACGACGGTTACACCTGTTGGCTAAGCTATAAAGACGTCACGGTGACGCTGATGTTTCACGGTTCGCTAAAAATTGAGTACGACAACGCTTCAAATTACTCTGAATTTATTGAGCATTGTATGGGTATGCTTGCCACTGAACCTTCTCCATAAAACGCGAACAGACTAACGGCTAACGGAGACAATCATGAACGAAACGGCTTCATTGCTTAAGCGAAGACACCCTTTGTGGCTAGTACTCAGCCTCTCCTTTTTATGGTCTCAAGTATCTGTAGCAGGCATAGGTATGATTGATTTTATACAACCGAACGAACATAAGAATTGGACAGCGACCAACGACAATGTGATGGGCGGCATCTCAACAGGCGAGCTTGTTTACGAAGGCGAGACGAGTCAATTTAAGGGCGAGCTATCGTTAGAAAATAATGGGGGGTTCAGTTCCATAAAGCGCTCCATTAAATCACCAGCCCATGAAATAGATAGCGCAGAGCTAGTATTCGTTGGTGATGGTCGCACTTACCAACTGAGGCTCACAACATCGAAAGATGGTAATCGAGTTCAATACAAACACGATTTCGATACGATAAAGGGAGTGCGGCTTAACAAGGTGTTCCACTTCAATGATTTTCAAGCGGTGTTCAGAGGTCGGCTACTGAGCGATGCGCCGGAACTTAAGGCACGAGACATCAAACAAATAGTTTTTTTGATTGCGGACAAACAGCCCTCGCCTTTTGAGCTAGACCTAATACAGCTTCACTTCAGAACATCGAAACCTATCACATCACCAGAAGCTGACTAAACTGAAAACAAACAAAAGCCCCTGAAACCTTTTGACTAGCAATCAGATATCAGGGGCTTCTTCTATTTAAACCGTCAACGACTCAAAACAACGACGGATTAAAACATCAGCAATTAGTATTTGATGGCAGTTTTACCAATCGAGGCACTGCTCTCAATGCGTTGGTGTGCATCTTTGATTGTATCCACACTAAAGCCATTTAGGGTCGTGGTTAAAGTCGTTTTAATACGGCCCGAATCAATCAGATTCGCAGCTTGGAATAAGATGTCTTGCTGCTTCTGGATATCTTCGGTGTTAAACAATGAACGCGTGAACATCAGCTCCCAAACAAAGCCTGCTGATTTTCCTTGCAGCGCTGATAAGTCAATTCCACCGTCAAATTCAACAATCGAACTGATCATGCCTTGCGGTGCGATCAACTCAACCATCGCATCCCAGTGCCCTTTTGTATCAGCAACATTGAAGATGTAGTCGACATGTTGAATGCCTTGCTCTCGGACAGACTCAACAAGGTTACGGTGGTTCACCACATAGTCCGCTCCCATATCTCTTACCCACTGTTCAGTTTCGGGTCTTGAAGCTGTTGCGATAACATTTAGGTTGGTCAGTTGCTTAGCCAGTTGAATCGTAATTGAACCAACGCCGCCCGCTCCACCAATGATCAGGATAGACTTTTTCTCTTCAGGACGAACACGTAGGCGGTCAAACAACGCTTCCCATGCCGTAAGCGTTGCTAGTGGCATAACGGCTGCAGCTTCATCAGAAAGGCTCTTCGGCGCTTTAGCGGTAATACGGTAGTCCACAGCTTGGTATTCTGCGTTAGCACCCATGCGTGTTACGTCACCCGCATAGTACACACGGTCACCGACTTTGAAGCCTTCAACGTCAGCACCTTTGCCAACAACTTCACCGACTGCGTCATAGCCCAGCACTTTTGGCTGTTCAAGAGTTTTGTCTTTGGCATTACGAATACGAATTTTTGCGTCAGCAGGGTTGATAGAAGTCGCGCTCACTTTTACCAGCAAGTCATTATTTTTTAGTTCTGGCAGACTCGTTTCAAACTCAAACAAACTGTCTTGTTCTGTAATCGCAAGTGATTGAGTAAATCCGATAGCTTTCATTTTTGATGGTAGTGACATTGTGCTTTCTCCTTGAATTAGACGAGTTAATCTTAGTCAATTCTCACTCTAGATAAACCGCCTAATATTTTAATAATTCTCAAATAATTTTTGATAATGGTGTTACCGCTATCTGGGTAATGCAGACATCTAACTGCACTACCACGGCTGAAAGGTTAAATCAGGCCTTTCTCAATCAACCAATCATGTGTCACTTGATCTTGTGTTTTACCTTCACGGCAAACTTTGTAATCCAGCTCTGCGATGATGTCGTTCGAGAAACGTAGCGAATCCAACTTCTGAATCTGTTGTTCGCTGAACAGGTGCTTCTTATCATCTCTTAAAAGAAGTACCGCTCTATCAACAATTCCGAGTAGGCCTTTTGGTTCTTTGAGCTCCCGAATATCGTAACGATAGTGCAAAAACTGAGGTTTCCACAGTGGCACTACCACCCACTCTTTGTCTGCGACCGCACTTTCAAAGGCACTGAAGCAATCGTCTTCACTGCCAGGAAAGAACTGGTAACCAGCATCGCTCAGGCCATAGTCTTTCATCATCTGGATAGAGAAGCGTGTGATGCCAGCGCCGGGGTTGATACCTTGGATGGTCGAGTTCATTTTCTTGACCACTTCGGCTTTTAATAAATCAAAGACTTCAGAAACCGCCTCTTCAGGCACATAGTCTGGCACGCCCCACAAAGCATAAGGTTCATAATGAAGCCCAAGCTCGATAAGCGGTTCAACTTCTTCAACGCCAGCTTTGTAGATACCGTGACTTGATGGTAACCACGCAGAAGAAAGCATATCCACTTGGCCTGTTTTCAGCTTTTCAAAGTTCTCCTGATGTGGAGAGAAAATGCGCTCTACCTCAAAGCCCATGGCTTTCAATACATTGGCAACCAATGATGCGGTCGTACGGTGGAACGACAAATCCGTTACACCCATTGTGATTTTCTTAGTCATCTTATCCCCCTAGATCGTAGGCTTCGTCCATACAGTGCGTACTGCGCTACGTTGTCGATATGGGAAAATGATAGTGAGAAAATTACTAATTTAAAACAGCCTCACATTTGAATTATTATCAAATTAGTTTTGACAATTAAGTGTTTGAAGCTAACTTAGAAGCGATAAGTAGAGATAACCCATTTGCAGATTGTGATGGGGAAATATCCCAACGCCATGTTTAGAACATAATTCAATACAGGTAGATAATATGCTTCTTGAAGACTTACAGGTCATTTTGAAAGTGGCGGAGTTTCGCAGTATCACCGCTGCAGCCACCAACCTCGATATGCGTACTGCCACAGCAAGTGCAGCGGTAAAACGTGTTGAAGCGGCACTCGGTGCAGAGTTGTTTGTTAGAACCACACGCCACCTTAGGCTCTCTTCAGCAGGCGAGCGTTATTTACCGGAATGCGAACAAGCCTTAAAGATGTTGGATCAAGCAAAGCTCAATATGCGCGAAGAGCTCGGTATTCTTGACGGTGAAATTCGCATAGCGCTTTCATCAGATCTAGGACGCAACCTAATCACACCTTGGTTAGATGAGTTCTTGCTTGAATACCCAAAGGCGACGCTTCGCACTAGCATCAGCGATAGCAATATCGACTTCTACCGAGATTCCGTCGATATGGCGCTGCGTTACGGCTCTCCGACCGATGCGAACATGTATGGTTTCAAGATATGCGATGTGCCGAGGATATTGTGTGCGGCTCCTGAATACTTGGCTGAAATGGGCACACCAAAACACCCGAGTGACTTAGCTCAGCACAATGGTTTGCTTTACCAACTCCATGACATGTTGCAAGACGAGTGGGTGTTTAACGATGGTACTCAAGATCATAAAGTGAAACTAAAAGGAAATCGCGCTTCGAACGACGCAGACCTTGTAAGACGTTGGTGTATCGCAGGTAAAGGGGTGGCAATAAAATCTTGTCTAGACATGTCTCCTCACCTGCTTTCAGGCGAAGTGGTTAAAGTTATGCCTGAATTTAAGCCGACACCTACCGAGCTGTGGTTAGTGTGTCCAAGTCGTCAATCCATCACCCCTACTGTGCGTCTACTGAGAGATTTATTCAGAGAGAAAACCGCTGAGATCCTTTCGCAACTGAGCAAACAAGGCATTACAGAAGGCACAACATCTTAAGGTTTAATGTCGCTTATATAAGAAGCAGAGAGACAAAAAAGGCGTTAGCGAACTTCAATTCGCTAACGCCTTTCATCATTAGAACATCATAGCTGCATGATGAACCTTAATAAGAGTACTTAGTTTAATACTCTTAATACAAAAGCTTAGTTTGACTCGTCTTCAACATCGCAGTCTGCGCAGCACTGAAGAGCAATCTCATGTTCGAAGGTGATGGTGTCTTTACCTTCTTCAAGTAGCTCTGCGATTTCGTCTGCCACTTCTTTTTCATCATCCGCTTCGATTCCGCTTGCTAGCTCTTCTTCTGAATAACCGAAGAAGTTCAGTAGTAAATACTCACGCGCTTCATCTTTCGTACAAACCACGTCCGCTGAAAGATCAGGAGTAACCTCGCCTTGTGCAAGTGTTGCTGTCACTTGTGCGATAGCATCGTCTTTCATCGCAGGCGTTAACCAACCAAGATCAGTACTTACTGTCGTTTTTTTACAGTCGAAGCAAGGCAGTTGGTGAAAGTAGTATTGAAAGGTAGTCATAGGTAAATTCTTCTTTAAATGTTGTATAGCGAGATTATGCGCGTTTTGTAGCAAAATACTATCTCAATCACAACCTGAAACCGCTTCGTTCTAAGTATTTTTCAAGCTCCGCGCAAGCTGATGTGATCATCCTATAAAAGCGCTGTTTTGCGCATGCTTACTCAGCTTTACGCTTGTTTACATTTGTACGGGTAATATATGCCTTATCAGATAACAAGCGTGGCACCTCACAAATATTTTGGCTCTTGCTTAGTTTCGTCGCTCCAGCTGTTAGCTATGAGATCACGGCTTACTTAACTACTTAGCTACTTAGCTCGGATTTGTTTGAAATAGCTTTGTTTTCAATTAACTTACTTGCACTTGGCTTATTTTGAACCACGCTTATTTAAATAACCCCTTCTCGGATACCCAATCAATGATCATCAAAAAATATCAAGCCCTTGCCCTTTCATCGGTTGCTTTGCTCGTTTTAGGTTGCTCTCCATCATCAGATACACCCTCGGTCAGTAACATCAGTGATTACCATGGCTCAGCGAGTATTACTCAAGGGTTGGCGAACACCGTTGAATCGAATCTCTTTGAGTGTGCAAACGGACGTAGCCGAGTGGCGGGCGTCGGGGAAATTACGGACTCAGAAGGAAAGGTTTGGACGGTTCCAGCCAAGAACAACTTTGCGACAGGGCCAAAAGCCTTTGATCTTTATGAAGAGTGCTCAAACACCACACCAAGCAGCCTAGCCGAAGTCGATCAAAGCTCTGTACCTGTAGCGATAGTGGATCAAGACGGTGAAGAAATAACAGGTTATATTTTTGCCGATAACTATTTCGAACTTTATATCAACGGCCAGTTAATCGCGGTAGACACCGTTCCTTTCACACCGTTTAACTCAAACATCGTCAAATTTAAGGTGAAGAAGCCTTACACGATTGCGGTGAAAGTGATTGATTGGGAAGAAAACCTAGGTCTTGGCAGCGAAGATAACCGCGGAAAGGCATACCACGCTGGCGATGGTGGCTTTATCGCGAGCTTTAGTGACGGAACCGTGACAGGACCAGAATGGCAAGCACAAACCTTTTATACCTCACCGATTTATGACCTGACTTGTTTGAGTGAAGTGGACGGGAAGCGTCTTTCTGAAAGCTGCACCACGGAAGGAACTGACCAAGGTCAAGATGCCTACGCCGCTCATTGGGAAACACCAACCAACTGGATGAACCAAGAGTTCGATTCAACATCTTGGCCTCAAGCATCGGTATATTCAGAAGACGATATTGGCGTGAACAATAAAAAAGCGTACATGAACTTTATCGAAAAATTCAGTGGTGCTGGCGCAAGCTTTATCTGGTCGACAAATGTCGTTCTCGATAATGAAGTGCTACTGAGATACGAAGTTAAGTAGCTTTATTCCTTTGTAAGCAAGCCCAGTCACGAGTATGACTGGGCTTACTACTCAAACAGCTTGCTGATGTTTCTAATTCACAGCGAACCTGATCCTAATCTTGGGTCGTTTGATTACGACGAAGTTTGCGAAGCCTTGCTTGCTCCACGCGACTTAGCTTTGTAATTGTGTAACCAGCAACAAAACAACCCGATGCACAAACCCCAAAATGCACTGCCGATCCCCAGTAAATTGGTGCCAGAAGCAGTGAATAAGAAAGTAAGCAGTGCAGGCTCTCGATAGTGGGTGTCTGCCATCGAAACAGCTAAACAATTCATCAAGGTCGGCATCACCGCTAAGCCAGCAACCGCAATGACAATCTCGGAGGGCACAGCGCTAAACAGCGACACAAATGACATCCCCATCACGCCAGCTAACAAGTAAAACCCGCCCATACAGATCCCCGCCATGTAACGTGTCTTTGGATTACTATCCGCATTCGGGCCCATGCAAATAGCGCCCGTAATCGCAGCAAGGTTATACGCAAAGCCACCAAACGGCGCGAAAATCAAACCTGTCACCCCGGTGGTGGTAATGATCTTCGATGAATCGACTTGGTATCCATTCGCTTTTAGAACCGCAAATCCCGGTAAGTTCTGTGAAGCCATCGTCACTATAAACAGTGGGATACCGACACTGAACAACGAAAAGAACTCAAAATCGGGCGTGATGAACACTGGGGTCGTTAATCCCATAGTCACCTGACTAACATCGAGTTTGCCAAAACCCACACACATAACCAGTGCGATAATGAAAATGCTTGGGATCAGTAAATTTCCTAACCGCGTTTTCGCCAGAATAAATACAGCGAGCATGACCGCTACGACTTGTGCCTCTTCCATTAGCGACGTGAACAAACCCAAACCGAATTGCAATAGAATCCCCGCGAGCATCGCAGAGGCAATCGATGTTGGGATCTGTTTTAGGACTTTCTCAAATATCCCCGCCAATCCAACTAACGTGATCAACATCGAACTGAACAAAAACACGGCCACAGCCTGATTCATTGTCAGCCCTTCAAGAGATGTGATTAACAACGCCGCTCCAGGCGTCGACCACGCTGTAACCACAGGCTTCTTGTAATGAAACGAGAGCAGTATTGTGGTTACGCCCATGCCAACCCCCAACGCCCAAAACCATGACGCCACTTGCTCTTCAGTTGCTCCAGCACTCATTGCCGCTTGGAAAATAATCGCCGCGGCGCTCGCATAACCAATTAAAACAGCGATAAAGCCGGTACTGACGTGAGAAAATTTTAGCTTAGTCATGTTAATCTCTTCCTGCGTGCGTTATAACGTCCATAGTCCAAACCTAGCACTGTGCGCTATAACGCACAACTTATTTGTAAAAACTTGTAGAGAAAATATGCAAACAGAAATTAAAGTTGGCGTTAACTTGAAACGCCTTCGCCAAGAAAAAGGCTGGAGCTTAGACAAAACAGCGAAAGAAACTGGCGTGAGCAAAGCAATGCTAGGACAAATTGAACGTGGAGAATCCAGCCCGACAGTCGCTAAGCTCTGGCAAATAGCTTCTGGGTTCGAGGTGTCACTTTCAAGCTTTATCACTGCTAGCCCAAACAGTGAACTGACGAGTTTATTCAGAGATGCAAACGAACTAAGACATGAGGAATACAACATTGGCTTTTTCGTCAGTTTGTTGTTTCCTTTTGAGGAAGCACTAGGATTTGAAATATTCGAACTCACCCTAGCACCCGATTACCAGCATGAATCCGCCCCACATAACGCAGGCGTCACTGAGCACATCTTATGCATTTCAGGAGAGATGGCCGTGATGTTTGATGATGAGTGGCATACGTTACGCGCAGGACAAGCTGTTCGCTTTAATGCTAACCAGACCCATGCCTACAAAAATATCGGTGAAGGAAACGCCGTATTTCATAATGTGATTCACTACCCTAATAACAAGCAATAGTGCCGGTTCTGGCGCTAACAGATGTTTAGCTCTAACCGGATGCTTAACGCTAACGGATGTTCAGCGCTAACGAAAGAGCTGGCAGACCACTGGCTGTTACTAACTTAAAGCGACTATACGTTGACGACCATACTGCCATCTTCGGCTTGATAACGAGCCCATAGTTGAGAGAGGTTTTCTTTATTAAGCTGTATCTCTTTTTCTTTCAGAAACGTTTCGTTGTGCAGCTTCGAATATGAGCGCTCAGCAAGGTCACAGCTAAATGTAACGATGGTTTTCCCTTTCCCCATTCTAGCCGCAGCGTATAGCGCACCTGCTACGTTCAACGACGAACTGCTTCCTAGAAGAATACCGTCATGTTCCGCAACAAGGCGGGATATCGTCACCAAATCCTGATCGGGAAGCGTGATGGCACGATTGATTTTTGCCTGCCTGAAATTTTCAACCGTTCGCATGATCCCTATGCCTTCCGTGAACGAACTTCCCGTTGATTGATAGTGTCCATTACGTAGAAACGAATAAATGCCGGACCCATTTGGGTCAACTAACCAAGTTTCGAGATTGGGTTGCTGCTCAGATAGATAGTGTGAGTTTCCGGCAATGGTTCCACCCGTCCCCACCACTGAAACTAGAGCATCAATATTCCCCTGTGTTTGCTGCCAGATCTCAGGTCCAGTATTTAAATAGTGCGCTCGATAATTACTGAGATTTTCAAACTGATCTGCCCACCAATAACTCTCATTTTCGACACCAATCCGCTTAGCCGTGTGGTAAAAATGTTCAGGGTTTGCAAAAGGACAAGGGTCGACCAATAACAGTTCAGCATTATAAAGCGAGATCATGCGCTCTTTCTCTTGTGCCTGCCCTTTTGGCATCACCACCAACATTTTGTAACCAAGGGATTTAGCGACCAGAGCAAGTCCTATTCCCGTATTACCAGCAGTACCTTCAACGATTGTCATTCCCGGCTTAAGCTTACCGGCTTCTATTGCATCCATAACCAACTGAAGTGCCGCTCTATCTTTAATCGAACCACCCGGGTTCTGGTGTTCGCACTTAATAAGAATCTCACAACCTGATATCTCTGAAAGACTGTTGATTCTAACAAGATCGGTATCGCCAATCAGTTCACTGAGATTGTTTGCAATATGGGCAGATGACATCGCGACTCCATTTATTTGTTGAGGATAAGTTTGTTCATCGATTGGGTTGTCGATGATCATAAGCGTAGCTCTGGGGTCTGCTTAGTCAAGAAGTGCCGGAATTGAAAAGACTCTCATTTTCCAAATAGCAATTATAATTTGGGGTGACCGATTAGATTGAGGGCAAAAAAATGTTTCTAAAAGAGAAAAAACCGGTGACCTCGTTGATGTAACTGAAATGACCAAATTAACCAACTTATTTCAAGACAGTATCGAAGGTCGGTTTCAAGCAGGCGAAGAACAGCAAGACCCTGAGATGTTTAAAAAGTCCGAACTGATGTTTATGTCAGGGGAAGAGTTACCTCGATGCTGGACAGATCCAAACTACCGCTCAGGGACTAAATAACCTTAGCGCTTCCAGATCACCCGATGAGTCGCAATTTAAGCTCTGTTCTAAAACTGTTTCACGATCGCCTTGTAGGCTATCCCCCTGTTAAAACATTCAGACGCATCTTTACTAGACACAAAAAGCGAGCCACTTGGGCTCGCTTTTGATTGTCTTTTTCTTGCTTAGACTTCAGTTCAGATTACAGAAGTTCTACCGACTGTTGAGCAATCACGAATTCTTCGTTGGTTGGCAAGCTATTATAATCGCACCTATTAACACGGGTTTGGACAAAAACGCGTTAAACTCAAAACTCTAATTCACTTAACTAATATTAGAAAAAGTATCTTGAAACCTTAAAGCTGAGAGGTTGATACGGCGACGTTGAACAATGAGTCTTAGATCTCTAATCAATCACGTTAGTATGGGTGAAGCCTGAAAGTGATAGACTTAGAAAGCGTATTAATAATAATCAACAAAAGTCTGGTGAGTGTGTTATCTTGGTTGTTATCCCTACCGCTTAGTGGGGACTTCTTTTCTTTTCCGAACTCACATCTCGGCACTCCTTAGTTGCCCTCCTAAGCCTCACCGCAGGCTTTAATTATGTCCATTTCAACCCAAAAGTTAAGAAACATCTTCAAACTCACTAGAATTGAAAATGTAGAAATCAACAACGATGTACCCCATTTCGCACCTTGGTTACCACTTGCTCAGAAAGTAAAACCTGTCATCCCTTCTGCGATTATATATTGCGAAGGTAATTTTGGTAAAATTGATGGTAAAACCGCTAATGGGTTAGTGAGACATTCGTTAAGCTATCGTATTCTATCGGTTATTGATAGTGAGTCTGCTGGCTTAGATGCTGGTGAAGTTCTTGATAACAAAGCCAATGGAATACCTATCCTTGCTAATGCTGAAGAAGCTATCATTCACGCAGAAAGCATTCCTGATTACTTCATTTTTGGCATTGCGCCATCAAGTGGCTTTTTATCTGACTTAGATAAAAGCATAATTTTAAATGCCATGTCACTAGGAATGAACATCGTAAATGGCTTACATGAATTCCTAACCGATGATCCTCTATTTTTAGAAGCCAGCTTAAAGAATAACGTTCGAATATTCGATACTCGCAAACCCAAAAATAAAGGCGATCTGAAAACGTTTATCGGGAAAATACACAACGTTAAATGTCCGAGAATTGCTGTCATGGGGACGGATTGCGCGCTAGGAAAACGAACAACAGCAACAATATTAACGAATGAACTGACTAAAAAAGGCCTTAACGTCGTTCTGATTGCCACCGGTCAAACAGGCATTATGCAAGGCGCACAATACTGCGTTGCACTCGATGCTGTTCCTTCACAATTTTGTGCCGGTGAGTTGGAATCTGTCATTGTACAGGCCTATGAAAAAGAAAACCCGGATCTGATTATTATTGAAGGGCAAGGAGCCTTGAGTCACCCTGCGTTTTCAACCAGCGCTTTTATCTTACGTGGCAGCTGTCCAACGGGTGTGATACTGCAACATGCCCCTAAACGTTTATATCGTAGTGATTTTCCTGATTGCCCAATGCCTTCGATTGCCTCAGAAATCAATCTTATCGAAACGTTTTCTAATACCAATGTTATTGGACTAACACTGAATCATGAAGATATGTCGTTGGATGAAACACGCAGTGTGATAGACAGTTACACTACCGAATTTGGTCTACCTGTTACTGATGTCTTGTCACAACCTGTCGAACATCTGTTGCACATCGTAACGTCAGCTTTCCCTAAAATAGAAAGTAAACTGGCCGAAAAAGGGTGAACTACCCTAGGTTAGACATCGATTGTGGGAAAGTTCACCATAACGCTCAATTCCTGATTACTCAGCTCTCACTGAAAAATATATCCGTTACGCCTGTAACAAAAGCCTTCCTCGGTCACCCTATCATCGCACAAGTTCTTATTGATGCTGGCGCACCAATGTTAGCCGATTCAAGAATCGAAAATCTTCAAAAGATGACTGAATCTGGCATTTCTATCCCCAAAATGCTGATACGTACACCCATGCTCAGTCAAGTGGCGAGCATAATAAAATACAGTGATATGAGTTTAAACTCTGAAGTTGAAGTGATTCAGAGGCTTTCACATGCAGCGGAACAACAAAATTGTCGTCACGATATTATTATTATGGTTGAGCTTGGCGATCTCAGAGAAGGTGTGATGCCTAATCGCGTTATTGATTTTATCCGTGAGATTATTTCTTTACCAAACATCACGATAAAAGGAATTGGTACGAATTTAGCTTGTCGGTATGGTGTCGCTCCAGATGACAAAAATATGAATATTCTTTCTGATCTTGCCGATGGAATTGAAGCTACATTTGGGATCAATCTAGAAATTATTTCAGGGGGTAATTCTGCTTCAGTTAACTGGGCTCTTCAGAGAACAGGCTTAACTCGAGTCAATCACCTTCGTATAGGAGAAGCAATTTTTTTAGGCTGTGAGCCTTTAGAGCACGAAAATATCAAAGGCTTACATACGGATGCGATTTCTTTGACCGCTGAAGTGATTGAATCCAAAATTAAACCGACTTTGCCTTGGGGAAGTCGGGGGTTAAATGCTTTTGGTGAAAAAGAAAACCTTCAAGATAGAGGGGAGGTATCGCAAGCTATTCTGGCATTAGGCCGCCAAGATGTTTGTGTCGGCGGGCTTAAGGCTCCGAATGGGATTAAGATCATGTCTTCAACTAGCGATCACCTTGTCCTTGAATCCTCACAGAAACCACTACTTGTAGGGGAAAAAGTCACATTCAGTTTAGATTACAGTGCGCTCTTATCTTCTATGTCTTCACGTTATATCCATAAATATTTTAAGGCACCTAAAGGGAGAAGAAAGGAAGAAGGAGCGCATAATGCTACGAACAACTGTAATTCTCTTCGTCAGTGTCATGCTTAACGGTTGTCAGATAAGCCCAATAAAATCTAATGGACTTGCCGATTATAGAGCGACAGTTATTTCAAGCCAACTTCCACAAGAGTTAGGCTCAATCACACTCGTAAATGCACAGTCAGAGGGCGATAGTGTCACTCTTGTTTTCGTAAAAAAGAAAACTTTGAATATGGACCGATTAGTAGAAAAAGTCGCCGTTAGTTTTTGTGACAACATCGAAATAAGACCACTATTAGAGAGTGGGATCTCTTATCGAATCATTACCTTAGGAAAAAATGAGAAAGTAGAAAGCCTTAACGTCATTTCTCTAGCTAAGTGCTCTAATTGAATGCTTAGCAGTCGAATGGATAAAAGCCAATACGAGTTGTTCAATGTACTCAATGACACTATTTTATTGAGGTTTGACCGCCTTACGCCTTGGGAAAAAAACTTTATCACAGAGTTACACCATAAGGTCGTAACTAGACAACTCATTTCAATTAAACAAAAACAGCTTGCTTTAAAAATTTCAATGAAAGCCTATAAATCAAAGAAGAAAAACGCGCGTTCCAACGTTTAATTTAAGCTTGTGTATACCTAATCTGTTCAAGGTCCTCAAACCTTGGACAGATTAGTAGTATTTGCACTTAACGTATTGAAAATAATCAAGTGTAGCGGTGAATGGGTAACAACTTTCAGCGTAATAGCAATTGAAACACCTAAGTATTTAGGTTCCTTTTCGATTAACACTCAGTACCTTCTGAAAGCAACAATGCATCTTCTAATTCAACCCCAAGATAGCGGATTGTATTATCTACCTTGGTATGACCAAGTAGTAGCTGCACCGCTCGGATATTTTTCGTTTTTGCGTAGACTAACGTCGCTTTTGTTCGCCTCATCGAGTGAGTGCCATACAAGTTAGGATCCAACCCCAGATTAGAAGCCCATCTCCTCACTAAGTATCGATAGTACGAATAGCTAATCGCTTGTTGCTTTCGCCTTTGGCTTGGGAAAATAAAATTGCTGTCATGTAGCGAAGCCATCAAAATCCATTTCATTAGACTCTGTTGAGTTCTTGTCGTTATCTCAAATTGAACTTCAATATCTGTTTTGCGCTGGATATGCTTAACGCGGTTAAATATCCTATCTTGCGAAGATACATCGCAAACTCTGAGAACGAGCAAATCACTTGCTCTAAGTTTGCTATCAATAGCTAAGTTGAGCAACGCAAGCTGCATCAAATTATTTTCAATTTCTAATCTGGTTCTGATCCGCCAAATTTCCTCAAGCCGAAAAGGCTTTTTGACGCCACTTCGTTTTGTTGAAAACTACCATGATGACCTCCTTTTTAATTTGGTCATCACGATTGTAGTTGGAAGGAAATGGACATTTCTGAGTTAGCACTTTTGCTAAATTAGGGAAAGACGAATTAACTGAAGTATGGCAAACGCTGGTTTAGCTTGTCTCTAGAACAATTATTGGCGACCATAGCTAGTTATCCAGCGGCCATTCACGAGTTTCAATCAACCCTTGCTCAAGCAAGTTGTCGCGAAGCTGGTGAATCCTGACTTTTAGCTCATCACGTATTAATCGAATCGCTGGAGAGATCAACTGACGACTCGGTAATATCAGCCACATTTCGGTCAGTGGTATATCGCTATTAACTAATATCCTCTCTAATCGGCCCGCGAGTAAATCTTCACCGACATCAATAGCGGATTTCTTCGCTATCCCCACCCCATCAATACACCACCGACGAACAATATCACCATCATTCACAGCTCGATCACTGTTCATTTTTATTCTGTATTTTTGATCACCATGATAAAGATCCCAACCGTCGTGCACGACTTCGTACAGTTTGTAGAGCAAGGCTTTATGTTGATATAAATCATCAGGAACCAAAGGTCGACCATGATTTTCAATATAATCAGGAGAAGCGCATAGAACATGAGGGATATCGCAGATCTTAAATCCATACAAGTTGGATTCTTGCGCGGCACCTTTAGTCATAGCTCGTAACGCCACATCGACCCCATCGCGGTAAAAATCGGTTCGGCTATCACTCACATGGAGCCTCAATGACAGGTCTTGATGCTTGTCCATTACATCATTAAGCAAAACGCGCATCAGGTTGCGCCCCATCTCAGAAGACACCGCGATACGAACTTCCCCACTGATGGATTGCTGCTCTTCATTGACCAACACCTGCCCTTGTTGCAACAAATCCAATGCTTGTTGGCACAAAGGTAGATACCGCTCACCCTCTGGGGTCATGCGCATCTTTCGCGTCGTTCGAACAAATAACTCGGCTCCTAACTCTTGCTCTATCCGTTTTAATGACACACTTGCAGCAGAAGAGCTCATATCAAGTTGATTCGCCGCGGCTGTAATCGATTGAAGCTCAGCAACTTTCAACAAAACCTGTAAATCTGAAATTTTCATCACTATACTCTTCACTACTCGAATGGTCAGTTTTATTATCCACGATTTAAGGAAAGTGTATTAAAGATTAGCCCGTTTATCGAATGAATAATTTTGAATAATATTCACCTCAAGCAAATACAGCAGAGGCATTACTATGAAATCATTATTTAAAGCATCGACATTAGCACTAGCCGCAACGCTACTTACTACACCTTCTTTTGCCGATGAAGGTTCTTCAAAAGTTGTCGCGGTAAACGATATTGAGTGGGGTTATCTAAACCCTTTGCGCGGCGTACTTAGCCCGGGAGCTGCGGACCTTTGGGGTGACCGTACAACGGATACCGCAACAGGTATGTTGGTACGCTTTAACAAGGGTTTTGAGTCACCACCGCACATTCATAACATCACGTACCGCGGTGTGGTCATTGAAGGTCAAATGCATAATGACGATCCAACATCAGAAAAGATGTGGATGCCAACAGGCTCGTTCTGGACGCAACCAGCAGGTGAAGACCACACCACTGCCGCAAACGGTGAAACAAACCTAATCTACCTTGAGATTGATGCGGGTCCATATCTAGTTCAACCATCTGAAGAGAAGTTCGATAATGGCGAACGTCCTCTAAACTTGCATAAAGACAATATCGTGTGGCTAAACAGCAGTGATCTTCACGATATCAAAGTAGACGGTGTTCAATCAACGTATGTTTGGGGTAGCACTTCTGACATGGGTGGTTCAATGATCAAACTGCCTGCCGGCTTTGAAGGAAAAATCACCACGGACGCAAGTGAGTTCCGCGCCGTTGTGATTGCAGGCTCGATTGAGTACAACTCAAAAGAACAAAGCAGCAATCTTACTTTAAACCCGGGAAGCTACGTGGAATCTGAGGGCAAGTTCTCTCATAACATCACCAACACGGGGGACTCTGAGGCAACAATCTACATCCGTACTAACAGCAAGTACCAAGTGAAATAAGCCCTAGCTCGCTTTGTCCCTCGCCATCGGCTTAATCCCCCTTAAACCGGTGGCAATTTCCATCGACGCGCAAATCTGTGCAGCACAAGGGTTATGTACAATACAAAGGTTAATATATGAAACACATATTGTTCATCGCTTCTTTGATCATGGTGACATTCAGCTCTGCCTCTTTTGCAGCAAACCAAGTGCGCGATGAAAATACGGTAGAAATTGAGTGGCTTGATCTGATCCCAGAAAGCGAACGTGCACGCGTCAGCGATGAAACCCTTGCTGCCCTTGACCATAGTGCGAATGTTGCTCAGCAGGCTCTAGTGGGAAGTGTTCGTCCAGAACTGAATGGCAGCAACGTCAAAATACCGGGTTTCGTGATTCCATTAGAAGGGGACTCAGAGTCAATCTCTGAGTTTCTTTTGGTTCCCTTTTATGGTGCGTGTATTCACGTTCCACCACCACCTCCAAACCAGATTATTTACGTCAAGTTTGAAGAAGGGACTCCAACTAAAGACCTTTGGGATATCGTTTACATCACAGGAACCTTGAAAACAGAAACAGTAATTTCTGATGACATAGGGGTCGAGTCAGGCTATTCCATTGAAGGTGCGAGCTTAGAGATATATAACAAAGTGTGATCTAGTAAAACTAGAGACTCTATAGGGCTGCGGGTGACCCAAACCAATGATCTGGTAGTGAACAACTAAGGAAAGAGCCATTTGGTTAGCCCGCACTTCACTAGACACTGCACTGGTTAGAAAATGTAGGCCAAATGGCTAGCCTTGAAGTGTGACAGACATGCATCCCGAATTGGAATGGGGCACTTTCGAGTTAGAAAGTGCCACGGGTAAAAATTCAATCCGAGAAGCTTTTGGACAGAAATCATTTAGACTATTTACTTAAATCGGGAGTCACCGGATTAGTTCAGGTATCTAAAACTCCAAGGTCTCACCATCAGCAGGAATAAGGACTTTATCTGACAAACCGTTTTTATCAATTGCTTCTTTAAGAATTGGTCGAGTCACTGCACAGTGATTGAGTGCCTCCATATGGTTCGCAACCACCTTATTAGGGGAAAGGCGAATAAACTCCATGACCTCATCAATAGACATCAATAACGGTTGACCAACGTCCATACGAGCACGACCTGCCGCGACTACTGTGATATCAGGTTTCAACTCAGTCAACGCTCGTTTTACATCATCGGTTAGAACTGTATCACCGCTAATGTAAATAGAAGGCTCATTGGGGAGCTCCAAGAAAAATCCAACACCATTAGCCATTACCTTGTGAATCCATCCATGGCCGTGCAAAGCCGGAACCGCGGTGAGCTTTCCGTCTAGAAAGTCGATAGTTTGCCAGTCTTCAATTCCCCAATTTACCGTTAAGTC
>NZ_JBFSVE010000013.1:0-94007 GCF_041467715.1 Vibrio sp. 10N.247.311.14 | reverse complement strand
TTGTACGGTGGTGTGAGAGGACGGAGGCCGTGAGGCCTCCTCCTACTCGATTCTGCTGTTGGGTACTTTGGGCTGTCTGCTGCTGAGTTAAAAGAGGGGGCTATGTTGGTGCGAAGTCTCATTTTTTCTTTTTACTCGTGCCGAATTGGCCATCAGTTTTCAATCTTTAATATAGATCACATATAATAATACAATATTATTATATTGTTCTGACAACCTACATTATGACGACATAAAGGAAACCCAATAATGAAGCTGTCTTACCTTAGCCTACTGACTGCCAGCCTTTTAGCCGCTCCCGCTCTTGCTTCTAATCACGATATTGGTCAACAGTTCAATCTTGACCCTGCAAAAGCACCAGCACAAAACTTCGATTTATCTAAATGGAAAATTAACTTACCGGAGCTGACGACTGAAGGGTCTAGAAAAGGTAAAACGCTGGAGATTGGTAAAAAGGAACTGTCGAATGTAGACACGCCTTACGTTCACCCTAAATGGTTCTACACGGATGCTGAATCTGGTGCGATGGTGTTTGTGGCTCCGAATACAGCTCCAACGACGCCAAACAGTAAAAACACGCGTAGTGAGCTAAGAGCGATGCTAGCGGATAGCTACTCTGCGCCGAGCAACAACTTCGCGATTTCAAGCCATAAGAATGCAGAAGAGTTTGGCTCTATTGGCGGCCAAATGACGGCGACGCTTTCTGTCGATCAGGTGAGTACCAGTGGTAACTACAATAAAACAGGCGCATTTTCAGTCGTCATAGGGCAAATTCACGGCTCGGACAATGAACCTCTTAAAATTGTTTACCGTAAACTACCAGAGCATGAGCATGGTTCATTAACATGGAACTACGAGCTCAACCCGCCGACAGAGATGAAAAACGCGAAGGATGAAAACGGAAAGAAACTTCGTAAAGACATTCGCCATGATGTATTTGGTCAATACAATCTGAAAAAAGGCAGCTCGGACCCTGCTGATGGCATCAAGCTAGGTGAAGTGTTCTCATACGATGTGAATATCAAAGATAACATCATGCACTTAACCTTTACTAAGAATCCAAACTCAGCCGATCCTATTGTGAAGACGTATGATGTTGATTTGGCTAAGGGTAAGTATCAGGGGCATGATATCGACCTTGGTTATGGACAGGACTGGATGTACTTCAAGGCGGGCGCATACAATCAATGCAACACTAAGAAGTCGAGCTCAGCCTGTGAATGGCGTGGTATGGAAGCGGGTGATTACACTCAAGCGAGCTTCTACCAGTTAGTGCTCAACCAATAATATGGCTGAATCAGTCACCATTTGAACAATATTTAACTGATTAATATCTATTTGAAAAAGACCTTCCACATGAAGGTCTTTTTTTATGGCATCTGGAATAGGGTTGAGGTTTCAATGTGGCGACAAATGCGAGAGTTTCTCAACATTGGAGCCTTAATTGGCAAGGGATCGGTCACTTTTTACCTTTATGTAAAAAGATACGGGAAAAAATAGATTTTTTTTACTTATTCCCTTGAAAACCAGTTTGCAGCCCTTATCTATGGTGCATACGAAAGCAAATTACATTTGCACTTAAATTTTGTGTATTAGGGTTGAATCCCTGATTACCGCCCCCCACATATGTGGGTATAGCAAAAAACTAATATAGATTATATTTCGGAGATAGCCTGATGGGTCGAATCATTGGTATTGATTTAGGTACTACTAACTCTTGTGTTGCTGTTTTAGACGGCGACAAACCACGCGTACTAGAAAATGCTGAAGGCGAACGCACAACAGCATCGGTAATCGCATACACTGACGGCGAGACGCTAGTTGGTCAACCTGCGAAACGTCAAGCAGTTACTAACCCTCAAAACACGCTATACGCAATTAAGCGTCTAATCGGTCGTCGTTTTGAAGATGAAGAAGTTCAACGCGATATCGAAATCATGCCTTTCAACATTGTTAAGGCTGACAACGGTGATGCATGGGTTGAAGCGCAAGGCCAAAAAATGGCTGCTCCTCAAGTATCTGCTGAAGTTCTTAAGAAAATGAAGAAAACAGCTGAAGACTTCCTAGGCGAAGAAGTAACTGGCGCAGTAGTAACTGTTCCTGCTTACTTCAACGATGCTCAACGTCAAGCAACGAAAGATGCTGGCCGTATCGCTGGTCTAGATGTTAAACGTATCATCAACGAACCAACTGCTGCTGCTCTAGCTTACGGCCTAGACAAGCAAGGTGGTGATCGCACTATCGCTGTATACGACCTTGGTGGTGGTACATTCGATATCTCTATCATCGAAATCGATGAAGTAGAAGGCGAGAAGACTTTCGAAGTTCTTTCAACTAACGGTGACACTCACCTTGGTGGTGAAGATTTCGATAACCGCATGATCAACTACCTAGTAGATGAGTTCAAGAAAGAGCAAGGTATCGACCTTAAAGCTGATCCACTAGCAATGCAGCGTGTTAAAGAAGCAGCAGAAAAAGCGAAAATCGAGCTTTCTTCTACTACTCAAACTGACGTAAACCTACCTTACGTTACTGCTGATGCGACTGGTCCTAAGCACATGAACATCAAAGTGACTCGTGCGAAGCTTGAGTCTCTAGTTGAAGACCTAGTTCAACGTTCTCTTGAGCCACTAAAAGTAGCTCTAGCAGATGCTGACCTATCTGTAGGCGAAATCACTGACGTTATCCTAGTTGGTGGTCAAACTCGTATGCCTATGGTTCAAGCTAAAGTAACTGAATTCTTCGGTAAAGAGCCACGTAAAGACGTGAACCCTGACGAAGCTGTTGCAATGGGTGCTGCTGTTCAAGGTGGTGTACTAGCTGGTGACGTTAAAGACGTTCTACTACTAGACGTTACTCCTCTATCTTTCGGTATCGAAACGATGGGCGGCGTGATGACTAAGCTTATCGAGAAAAACACAACTATCCCTACTAAAGCGGATCAAGTGTTCTCTACAGCTGAAGACAACCAAAACGCAGTAACTATCCACGTTCTTCAAGGTGAGCGTAAGCAAGCGACTTACAACAAGTCTCTTGGTCAGTTCAACCTAGAAGGTATCCAACCAGCACCACGTGGCATGCCACAAATCGAAGTAACATTCGACCTAGATGCTGATGGTATCCTGAACGTATCTGCTAAAGATAAAGCAACAGGTAAAGAGCAGAAGATCACTATCCAAGCATCAGGCGGCCTGTCTGAGGAAGAGATCGAAGCAATGGTACAAGAAGCAGAAGCTAACAAAGAAGCGGACAAAAAGTTCGAAGAGCTAGTAACTGCACGTAACCAAGCTGACCAAATGATTCACGGCACTAAGAAGCAAGTAGAAGAAGCTGGTGAAGCTTTACCTGCAGACGAGAAAGCTAAAATCGAAGCGGCTATCACTGCACTAGAAGAAGTTAAGTCTGGTAACGATAAAGAAGCTATCGACGCTAAAGTTCAAGAACTTATGCAAGCAGCTCAAAAGCTAATGGAAATTGCTCAACAGAAAGCTCAAGCTGAACAAGCTGGTGCTGACGCTGGTGAACAACCTAAGCAAGACGACGATGTTGTAGACGCTGAGTTTGAAGAAGTTAAAGAAGACAAAAAATAATTTCGTCGCAGAGTAGCCTGATTTCGTTATCGGAAGTGTCCACCTACTAACGTAGGCTCCGCGCTTCCACTTAGGACTCAAGCTATCTGCTTAGAAATTTGTCTCAAAGACTTATTATTGCGGGCGTCAGAGGTAACTCTCACGCCCGTAAATTTGTATTTAGACTTGTCGATCTAGATAATAGCTTTATTCGGCATTTCAGCCGGCAGAACTTTTATCTAGATTGATACACAGACTACTGAAGTGATCATTCGGTAGTAGCAATTATTTTGGTGACCTAGAACATGTCAAAACGTGATTTTTACGAAGTATTAGGCGTAAGCCGCGATGCATCAGAGCGCGATATTAAAAAAGCGTACAAACGCTTAGCGATGAAATTCCACCCGGACCGTAACCAGGGTGATGAGACCGCAGCAGATAAGTTTAAAGAAGTAAAAGTAGCGTACGAGATCCTAACCGATTCTCAAAAGAAAGCAGCTTACGACCAATACGGTCATGCAGCCTTTGAACAAGGTGGCATGGGCGGCGGCGGTGGTTTCGGCGGCGGTGGCCAAGGTGACTTCGGCGATATCTTCGGTGACGTATTTGGCGACATCTTCGGCGGCGGTCGTCGTGGTGGCGGTCAACAGCGTGCACAACGTGGTTCAGATCTACGTTACAACATGGAACTTTCTCTAGAAGAAGCGGTTCGTGGTGTTTCTAAAGAAATCGAAGTACCAACACTTGTAGAGTGTGATACTTGTGACGGCAGCGGCGCGAAAGCGGGTTCTTCTGCACAAACGTGTGGCACTTGTCATGGCCACGGCCAAGTACAAATGCGCCAAGGTTTCTTTGCGGTTCAACAGACTTGTCCTACTTGTAACGGTAAAGGCAAGATCATCAAAGACCCATGTAACTCATGTCATGGTCAAGGTCGCAAACAGAAGACGAAAACACTTAACGTTAAGATCCCTGCTGGTGTTGATACTGGCGATCGTATTCGTCTATCAGGCGAAGGCGAAGCGGGAGAGCAAGGCGCTCCAGCTGGCGATCTGTACGTACAAGTACACGTAAAAGAGCACAACATCTTCGAACGTGACGGCAACAACCTTTACTGCGAAGTACCAGTAAGCTTCTCTATGGCTGCTCTAGGCGGTGAAGTTGAAGTTCCAACACTGGATGGTCGTGTAAACCTTAAGGTACCAGAAGAGACACAAACGGGCCGTATGTTCCGTATGCGTGGCAAGGGCGTGAAAGGCGTTCGTGGTGGCGGTGTGGGTGATCTAATCGTTAAGCTAGTGGTTGAGACTCCAGTTAAGCTAAGCGCTCGCCAGAAAGAATTACTGCGTGAATTCGAAGAAACCTGTGGTGGTGAAGCGGCAAGCAAGCATAAGCCAAAGTCTGAAGGTTTCTTTAGCGGCGTTAAAAACTTCTTCGATGACCTAACTAAGTAATCAATTTATTGATGTCTTAGGTTATTGATGCCTTGAGTTTTTAATGATTTAAGTTATTGATAAAGTTGGAAAAGCCTGCTCGTTTAGCAGGCTTTTTTGTATCTGTAGATCAGGGGAAAAGAAGCTCGAGAAGAAAGAGTCGAGATTTATCAGATAAATTCTAGAGCCCTTTGGTGGTTGCTCTTGTTACTTCCAACACGTTTCTGGCTCCGAAATACCCGAGTGGTGCAATTCCAACTTATCGGTATTCGAGTCAAAACATTCATCATTTACTTGCTGCGAAAGCGGTTCCGCTTGAATTGAATAGGTGGTGCTACTCGCAGAGATCGCTAGCGTGTATCGGCTAGTATCGGTATCGCAAAACAAGCATGTCCCTCCTGAAATAATATTCTCCGCTGCCGACGCATAGTTCCCTGTGTATAGAGTTTCTATCTCCAGTTGCATCTTGGTTAAGTCGGCCATCGCTGTAACTCGATGTGCCTTGATAACATGGTTGGTATAACTTGGATACGCAATGGCGCCGAGTATCCCCACGATGGCGACAGCGATCAATAATTCGATCAATGTCATCCCTCTCATGCTTATGTTGTTGCTGTTGCATATATTTTTTCGAATCATCGCGAGTAGTTTCCTTTCATAACCCAGTACATTCTTCTCCGGTGGTAGCATCGCTGCAAGATTAAATACGGTTACGCACTGAATTACATAGGAATTTGGGAAATGACTCGCGGGTTTACGCTTCTAGAGCTGCTGATTACGGTCGTGGTACTTTCAGTACTGCTGGCTGCTGCTGCCCCGAGTTTTAGTTCGGTTACTGAAACCGTCAAGATGCAGCGACTCGCCGGAGAGTTGAATGGTTTTCTCATTCAAGCCAAGTCTGAATCGGTTAAAAGGAACCAAGATCTGTGGGTGCATTTCTCTATGGATAAAAATGAGGTGCAATCTACCGGAGAGTGGACTGTGCGGTTAAAGCCTACGGAGGATCTTTCTGGAGAAACATTACTGATGTTGTCAGGCGAACTGTTTCGAGATGTATCGTTTTCCCATAATTACACAGGTGCAAGAATCAGTTTTGAGAGTGTAAGGGGAAGGCCAGCCAGAGGGACGATTTATCTTTCTCCAAACACAGCGTCCACAGACAGATTGTTGGTTAAATTATCCAGCCCTCCTGGGCGAATTAAGGTGTGCGGTGAGTCGAGTGCGCAGTATGGCTATGATGCGTGTTAGACCGATTGTGGTAGCGCCTACTAAACAGCAAGGCACATCATTAATTGAGTTAATGGTGGCGTCTGTGATTGGTGTGTTTGCGATTTCGATTATTGGCAGTGTCTTTATAACAGGGCAGAGAATTGCCAAAGACAAAGGCATTGAATTACTACTGCTGCAAAATCTAACCAGTACCATGCAGGTCATGAAAGAAGATATTCAACGAGCGGGCTACGATGGATCTAATGGTTATTCAATCAAGTTGTCTGGCGCGAGTAACACCATCCAAGTGAGTGGCGGTGTGGCGGTGGGTTTTGTTTACTTCCGAGAGGGTTCGAGCGCAAGTAAAGATCACCGACATATCGTTTACCGTAAGAAAGGTACTCGACTACAAATATGTGAAAAAGGCACGCTTGTTAGCGAGGATCTCATTTCTTTCAATGAAGTAACCGGATGTTATTCGCTGTTTGATGACAGCCTGATCGAGGTGGACGCATTTAGCGTTGATGCTCATCTGTTAGAGCAGAACTCTATTAAAACCACGCTTACCGATATCAGTATTACGGCCTCAATTCCAACCGCGGGTGTTTCTAAGTCGGTTTCGGTTTCCGTTAAACAGAGGAACTGGCAATGATGATGTTTAGAAAGCAGCGTGGTGTGGTGACTTTATTGATTACATCTGTGCTTTTAATTGGTGCGCTGGTGGTGACGCTAGGTTCATACCGCAGTGCTTTTCATCAGATCAAAGTGGCTCAAAATGAGGTCGAAGGTCGCAAAGCCCACTGGCGATCGGAAGGTGGCTTGGAGTGTGGCTTCACTTACATCGCTGAAAATGATCTGACAGCTATTCCCAATGATTTAATGGATTATTGTCAGCAGTCGAAAGTCGTTACGTTGGGATCAGAAGCACTCACGCCAAATATATTGGTGTCGAGTTCTGAGTCTTTATCGCTGAACAAAGAGATTAGTTTTGTAGACGCTTCGGGATTAGGAGTAATGCAAACCAATTCGAGTTTAGAATTTATTTCTGATCACAATATCGATATTAATCCTGATATTGCTCTTACTGCTGTTGATGGTATTAACGAGTGTGTATCGGTTCGATTTTTAGATAGTGTTATCTATAAGCAAAAGGGAGGAGGACGTTTGAAGACCATTACTCCAGAGTCACCTCCTTTTTCTACGTTTGAGTCTTGCCAACAAACCACCAATATTAGCAATGATGCAACCATCGACTCCGTTGGGGCGCTGCCTTCAAACTCTTTTCAATCAGATTTCAAATTCGATCCGGATATCGATACGTTCTCTAATTATTTTGGCGTGCCAAAGACGTCAGAGAACATTGACCAGATTAAGCTTGATTATCATGTTATAGACCTTATTGATCGGACAGTTGTCCCCTCTAAGCATATTGATTTGGTTGATGGTGAATATGAAGGAAATAAGTGTAGCAAAGCCATTAATGATGCCTTTTCAAGTGGGGAGAATAAGGTATGGGTTATAGGTGATTGCGTCGTTTATTCACCTGCGATTAATGTAGTTGAACCTATCCCAGGGGTTATTACGCCTCGCTCTTTAGTGATTCAGGACGGCATCGTTGCGAATGGTAACGCGAGCGTATTTGACGGGGCTTTTTATCATCTAAATGATATGACCGTATTCGATAACACTAACTCTCCCGATACTGATACCGACCTACTGAGTGGTTTGTGGGCTAAAGTTCCAGATACAATTCCTATTACTGATTTAGTACAGAGTAATTCGGTTTATATTGGATTTGCTTCTTTTTTCCCTAAAGGAGGGATGTTCTTTGATTCCGTTGGTGGGTTATCGACAATTCAGGGTTCAATCAATTTGGATTATACCGGTGAATACAACCCTCATAGCACTCCTTTAAAAGCGAAGTGGAAGCGAGGATCATGGAATGATTTCTAAGAACTCAGGTTTTAGCTTGATAGAGGTTCTTATCTCTTTTCTGTTGATTGGCGTTGCCTCACTAGGGCTGGTTAAATTACAGGTCTACGCTGAACAAAAATCGGATTTTGCGCTCCACAGCGTAGAGGCGCTGCATTTTGCTGAAAGGCAGATGGAGTATTATCGAACTCGGGCGTCTAATGCGAGTGGGGCGGTAGGTTTAATTCCTTTTTCAGAACTAAATCAGGCGAGTCATTGTCTCAACACAGCAAGTTCAGATCCTTTATCCGGTTTGTCGGGGTCTGCCTATGCCATGACCTGTGAAGTGACTAATGCAAACGGTGCTCTGTCTAGCGCATTAAAAAGCATTACTGTCACAATTGCATGGCAAGATCGTATGAACCACGCACAAAGTATTTACCTCGAAACTATGCTCTCCAAATACAGTGAGTTTGATTGACCCTCAAGCAAACGTTTACTGCATGCCAAGGCTCATGCTACCCCTTTTACTGATAATTTTCACTCCTCGGACATTGTTTACGTGCTAGTTAAAACTCTGTATATGGAATGGTGTTTTTTGTGTTTTTATATTGTTGTGGTTGTATGGTATTTTTGCAAAATATGTCTCCATTTATGGAAAATTAGGTGGAATCTTGTGCTTTTTAACAACGACTTTAATAGAATATGTGCTGTACCAATAGGCCGTGGTCAAAACTTATATTAGGCCTAAACAAAACAACATCACATATGGAGTTACAATGAGTAACCAAGCCGTAAAAAAAGCACCATCGACTGAGAAGATCAGTGGTATGGACCGCTTTCTAAACTTCATTGAACGCGCCGGCAACAAAATTCCAGATCCAGCAATCCTGTTCTTCTGGGCTCTAGTTATTGTATGGGTAGCATCTGCACTTTTGTCGAACCTTTCATTCGACCTTATCAACCCTCAAACGGGTGCTGCTCTAGAAGTAAACAACCTACTAACTGGTGAAGCGCTTGCTAGCTTCCTAGCGAATATGGTTACCACGTTCACAGGCTTCGCACCTCTAGGCATCGTACTTGTTGCTATGCTAGGTGTTGGCGTTGCAGACTCTTCAGGCTTCATTACGACTGGCCTTAAGAAGATGCTTAACTTCACGCCAGCTAAGCTACTAACGCCAATGCTAATTCTTGTTGCTATCGTGTCTCACACAGCAGCTGATGCAGGTTACGTTCTAGTAATCCCTCTTGGCGGTATCATCTTCCACGCTGCGGGTCGTCACCCTCTAGCGGGTATTGCAGCAGCGTTTGCTGGTGTATCAGGTGGTTTCTCAGCGAACTTTATCCCTTCAGGTATTGATCCGCTACTAGCTGGTTTCACTCAAACAGCGGCAAACGTTCTTGACCCTGCATATGTGATCAACCCTCTAGCGAACATCTTCTTTACTGGTTTGTCTTCAATTCTAATTGTGGCAATTGGTTGGTACGTTACAGAGAAAATTATCGAGCCTCGTCTTGCTAATACGCCTGTAGATGAAGATGCAGAACAAGCACCTGATCTAGGTACGTTCACAGCCATTGAATCTAAAGCATTCAAATTCGCTGGTTGGGCAATGGTTGCCGGTATTGGTCTGCTTATCGCGGCTCTAATGCCTGAAAACTCAGCACTTCGTTCACCTGAAGGCGAATTAACGGCGTTCTCAGCACCAGTAATGAAGTCTATCGTTCCTCTGATCTTCATCCTGTTTATTATTCCGGGTATCGTCTACGGCCGTGTAGCGGGTACATTCAAGAATAGTAATGATGTTATCAAAGCAATGTCTGAGACGATGGCAACGATGGGCGCATACATTGTAATGTCGTTCTTCTGTGCTCAGTTCCTATCTGCATTCGCTCAATCAAACATCGGTACTATGCTGGCACTTTACGGTGCTGAAGGCTTGAAAGCGATGGACCTTCCAGGTGAAGCAACGGTTGTTGGTATGATTCTACTAACGGCTGCAGTTAACCTTCTTGTTGGTTCTGCTTCAGCTAAGTGGGCACTGATTGGTCCTATCCTAGTTCCAATGCTAATGGTTGTGGGTATCTCTCCTGAGCTATCTCAAGCGGCTTACCGTGTAGGTGACTCAGTGTCTAACATCATCTCTCCACTAATGGTGTTCTTCCCACTGGTTGTTGTTTACTGTCAGCGCTACGTTAAGTCGACAGGTATCGGTACTCTAGCTTCTCTAATGATGCCATTCTCGATTGCGATGTTAATCGGTTGGTCTATCTTCTTGCTAGCTTACTGGGCTCTTGGTATCCCACTAGGTATCCAAGCACCTTACACTTACACAATGTAAGATTGAACTAAGCAAAACTAAGCTTTATTCATTGCTAAGCCCGCACCGAAATGTGCGGGCTTTTTTTCGCTATTTTTTCCGTTTTTTATATCCAAGGTTTTTATATCCAAAACTTTCTATATCCAAAACTTTTTATATTCAAAATAAAGGCACTCAGCTTATACTCCGGATTACGGCTAATTGTTGGCCGGTAAATTTAGGAAATCCAAGCCACATGAAAATTCTGCTTTTAGTAGGGTTAATTGTTTTAAATGGTCTGTTTGCCATGTCTGAGATTGCATTGGTAGCAGCAAAAAATAGTCGGCTGAAACGCTTAGCCGAAAAACACCGCTCCGCTCAGGTTGCTCTTGATCTCAAAGAAAACCCAACCCGCTTCCTCTCTACAATCCAAATCGGTATCACGGTAATCGGCCTACTCAGCGGGATTGTGGGTGAGGCGACGCTATCGGCTCCACTAGCCGTTCAACTTGAACTGTGGGGACTAGACCCAACACAAGCGAACATCTTGTCTACTGCGGTTGTGGTGGTAGGTATTACTTATTTCGCTATCGTTGTCGGTGAGTTGGTACCAAAGCGTTTTGCTCAGTCTCAAGCTGAAAACATTGCTGTGTTAGTCGCGCTGCCAATCTTCTGGTTATCTAAAATCGCGACGCCGTTTGTGTTTGCGTTGTCGGCTTCAACGGAAGGTATTCTTAAGTTGATGGGCCGAGGCGGTGAAGAAGATAGCGTTACCGAAGATGATATCCATGCACTTGTGAAAGAGGGCTCAGAATCGGGTGTGATTGAACGCGGCGAACAAGAGATGATTCGTAATATCTTGCAGCTTGATGATCGTCTTGTGAGCTCATTGATGACTCCGCGTCGAGACATCGACTTTCTGGATGTCGACCAACCCGTTGAGCAGATATTAAAGAAACTGCGTTCATCAAAACACAGTGTGTTTCCATTGTGCCAAGATCACCTCAATAAAGTGGTGGGTACAGTGTCAGCCAAAGCCTTGCTGAATCAGGCGGGCAATCTAAGCATTCAAGTGATCATGGGGCTGTCTCGCTCGCCGATCTATGTTCCAGAATCGATGAAAGCTCTGCGTCTACTTGGCTACTTTAAAGAGTCGGGCACCGAGATGGCATTCATTGTCGACGAGTATGGCGATGTTCAAGGTCTTGTGACTCATTACGATATTCTTGAGGCGATTGCTGGCGAGCTATCGAATAATCCGAACGATCTTTGGACCGAGCAAGTGGAAGACGGTTTGTTGGTGGATGGATTGATTCCTATCAGTGAACTGAAGAACCGTTTAGAGCTATCGGATTTTGAGGGCGAAAGCGAGAGCTTCCAAACGTTGAATGGCCTTGTGACTTGGTTAATAGGGCGCTTACCGGATGCAGGCGAAGTTGTTCAATACCAGCAGTGGCAGTTTGAAATTATCTCTGTTGAGAATAACCGTATTGTGAGCATCAAAGCGACGCCAATAGCCGGTGACACAGAAGACGCTAATAGCTAACAGTTCGACCAACCAGCAAGCGGCAATGGTTCATTGTCTCTTGTTGTCTTAACCTCTTTATTGTTCATTATCACGAAGATTAGGTATGCTTCACCGCATACCTATTTTCGTTTTTATCCTTTGTTTTCTGGAGTTCCCTTTGTCAGACCATCAATTCACCCCTCAAGATGAAATCTTCATGCGACGCGCCATTGAGGTAGCTAAGCAAGCAGAGAGCGAGGGAGAGGTTCCTGTTGGTGCAGTATTAGTAAAAGATGGGGAGATTATCTCTGAAGGATGGAACCGTTCGATTGGCAGCCACGATGCTACGGCACACGCAGAAATTGAAACCTTGCGTAAAGCCGGTCAAACCTTAGAAAACTATCGGCTACTCGATACCACTTTATACGTTACGCTAGAGCCTTGCCCAATGTGCGCAGGTGCCTTGCTACACAGCCGAGTAAAGCGCATTGTGTTTGGTGCTCCAGACTTAAAAGCAGGCGCTGCAGGTACAGTGTTGAATTTGTTTGAAAGCCAAGCCTCATACCACTATGCCGACGTTGAACATGGTTTGTTAGAGGAAGAGTGCCGTGAGCAATTACAAGCGTTTTTCAAGCGTCGTAGAAAAGAGATAAAAGAGAAGCGAAAGCAAGAACGTCTGTTGGAAGAGCAGCGTTTAGAAGCAGAGATGAAGGCTGGCAATAAGAAATAGCTGCGTACTTTCGGCACTCTCTATCGCAAGAGTGCCAAGCAAACTGACTGAGTAACTACATTTACTCAGCAATCATCTGCATGAAAGCGCGATTGCGCCAAATGATCTTCTTCTTATTATTTGAAAGCATACGCTTACGACGGTTTGCAGCAACGGTCTTATCAAGGCGTTTCGATTTCAGTTTCTTCATCATTTCAATGATTTCCTATTTGTCGTCTGACTTTTTAGTTTGGACTAACGATTTAATTATAGTGTTATTAGTTTGTTTGGCCTGTCGCACGCTTGGCTTAAATAGAAGAGCAGTTCTAGTCTAAAGCCAGCATTGCAGTGCAACAGAGCATAATCTTGATTGTGGTGTGCCGTTATAAGGTTCGATTGTTACTGCAATATGACACTCTAGATCTCATCATCATTTTCTTGCCTGCTTCCCTTATCCCTTAATGACGAAAGAAGAGTCGAAAAAAGACAATAAAAAAGAGCAATGCTAGATGGCATTGCTCTTTTGGGTTTTACTGTGAAGGCTCAGAACTGCTTACTGTCGACTGAGCTGCGCTGATACTCGATTCAGCACCTGAGGTTTCTAAAGGTGGGATCACCACCAAACCTTCAAGGGTCGCTTCTTGTTCTTTATTGCGCTTATTTACATGGCCAATAATGCTTTGGTAATAACGGCGAATGTTTTCAACGTAGTTTCTCGCTTCATCACCACGCGCATACCCATATCGAGTTTGGCTGTAGTACTTCTTCTGTCTTAACAGAGGCAATCTGTCTTTCACATCGCCCCAAGCATCAGGATCTCCTCCTTGTGCCTTCGTTAGGCGACGCGCGTCCATCATGTGCCCGTAACCGACATTGTATGAAGCAAGTGCAAACCAGATCTTTTCGTGTTGAGTGATTGAATCTGGTACTCGGTTCACGATACGACGCAGGTACTCAACACCGCCTTGTACCGACTGGTTCGGGTCGAGACGGTTGGTTACCCCAACACTCTTCGCGGTGGGCAGTGTCAACATCATCATGCCACGAACACCCGTTGGTGAGCGCGCAACAGGGTTCCAGTGTGATTCTTGGTAGGCCAAAGCGGCAATCAAGCGCCAATCAAATTCTTGAGAGTACCTTTGAAATAGCGGCGACCATTTTGGCAACTTGCTGTCCAGTGCGCGGATAAAGGCACGAGTATCAACGTAGTCAAAAGTGCCGATGTGGCCGATGTATTTCTCTTCTAGTGAAGCCAGTTCACCAGACTGTTTTAGGTTACCGAAGAACTCAATCAGCAAAGCATACAGGCTTTCATCTTCCGATCTATTTAGGTACCAAGAGATAGGTTGGTCTTCTGTCAGCTCAAATGCCAAGGCAACATCTGGGTACAAACGTTGCGCCAGTGATAGCTCGATAGAGTCGGCCACTGTGAATAAACGTTCGCCTGTTGATACTTCTTTGAGCAGGTCGTTGATATCAGCATTGCCGACCGCATCATAGATAAAGTCATCGTGTGTTTTCTGCAGCTGCTTTAGTGTTGGCTCAAAGTGTGAGTCTTTCACCACAACCAAAGATGGCGTTAATGTGTCAGTAGACGCCGCCTCTTCTGATTCAGTTTGTGCTTTAACAAAGTCAACCTGACGCTCATTCTCGAAATTGATCAGTTGTTCAAGGTTTCTCGGTCGCCACTGGCCTTTTTTGTATACGACCTGTTGGCTTACGTAGTAATAAGCAGGTGCGGCGCGATAAGCTCGTGTCAGTTTGTTGTTTTGCGTTAAGCCGGTCGCGATAAGATCGATTTCGCCTTTCTGCAGTGCAGGGAACAAGCCAGACAAACGGTAAGCGGGTTTAACCTCAAGCTTTACACCAAGCTCCTGCGCAAATTCACGAGCTAATTCGTAATCCAAGCCAGCAGGACCATCAGGACCGATGTAATAAGAGAGTTGGTTATTTAGGGTGCCGACACGAAGAACGCCACGATCTCGTATCTGCTCAAGGACACTTTTAGGTTCAGATTCAATCTGGCATCCAGCCAACCCAAATAGGGCGATGGCGAGCAGAAGGAACTTAGACGAAAAGATGAGCGTAAATTTAGGCATCAAAATGAAATCTCGAAAAGTGGAAGCTCCTTTATACCAAACCCCGCAAGGCTGGCAAAGCAGGTTTAATTAAACAGTTGTAAAAGTGGTGATAAATGCAGCAAAAGTACCATTTACGCAGAAAGATAAAAAAAATCACGCAAACGGTTGCTTTTGGTGTTACGTCACAAAAAGAAATGCTTTATAATGCGCTCGCATTGAAGAGGTGGGATCGGCATAGGTTTTTAAACCTTCGGGAATAGCTTCGAAGAAAACAGTTAGGTTTTTCCTTTAACCCACTGAATTTATTCCAATACTACCTTAATCAACTGCATAAGAGACGTAAGCACATGAGAATTTTGCGTGGCTCCCCAGCTCTATCTGAGTTTCGTGTTAACAAGCTTTTAGAGCTTTGTCGTGAATTAAGCTTACCTGTAACAGGTATTTACGCTGAGTTTGCCCACTTTGCTGATCTAACGGCAGACCTAGATGAGTCTGAAGTTGAGAAGCTAGAAAAGCTACTGACTTACGGTCCAACGATTGAAGAGCATGAACCTGAAGGTTTACTGCTGCTTGCAACGCCACGCCCAGGCACTATCTCGCCTTGGTCTTCAAAATCAACAGATATCGCACACAACTGCGGACTGGCTAAAGTGTCACGTCTAGAGCGCGGTACTGCTTTCTACATTGAAACCTCTGCTGAACTTTCTGAACTTCAACTTGTTGAGCTGAAAGCAATCCTGCACGACCGTATGATGGAAGTGGTTTTCACTGACTTCGAATCAGCGGCGGCACTATTTACCGTTGCTGAGCCTGCTCCTTATGCGGAAGTTGACCTACTAACTGGTGGACGTAAAGCGCTTGAAAAAGCAAACGTTACCCTAGGTCTTGCACTTGCAGAAGATGAGATTGATTACCTTCTTGAAAGCTTCACTGAGAAGCTAGGTCGTAACCCGACGGACATCGAGCTAATGATGTTTGCACAAGCGAACTCAGAGCACTGTCGTCATAAGATCTTTAACGCTGATTGGACTATCGATGGCGTTAAGCAAGAAAAATCATTGTTCAAGATGATTAAGAACACCTTTGAAACGACACCAGAACATGTTCTGTCTGCTTATAAAGATAACGCAGCGGTAATGACAGGTTCTGAAGTTGGTCGTTTCTTCCCAGATCCAGAAACTCGCCAGTACAGCTACCACCAAGAAAAAACACACATCTTGATGAAAGTTGAAACGCACAACCACCCAACGGCAATCTCACCGTGGCCAGGCGCATCGACAGGTTCAGGCGGTGAAATCCGTGATGAAGGCGCAACCGGTATTGGTGGTAAGCCAAAAGCGGGTCTTGTTGCTTTCTCTGTATCTAACCTTAAGATCCCGAACTTCGTTCAACCTTGGGAAACTGACTTTGGTAAGCCAAGCCGTATCGTTACTGCTCTGGATATCATGCTTGAAGGTCCTCTTGGTGGCGCGGCATTCAACAACGAATTTGGTCGTCCAAACCTACTTGGCTACTTCCGTACTTACGAAGAGAAAGTAAACTCTCACGCAGGTGAAGAAGTGCGTGGTTACCACAAACCAATCATGCTAGCTGGTGGTCTTGGCAACATCCGTGATGAGCACGTTCAGAAGAAAGAGATCCCGGTAGGTGCAAGCCTAATCGTTCTAGGTGGTCCTGCGATGAACATCGGCCTTGGCGGCGGTGCGGCATCTTCAATGGATTCTGGTTCTTCTTCTGAAGATCTTGATTTCGCTTCTGTACAACGTGAAAACCCAGAGATGGAGCGTCGTTGTCAGGAAGTTATCGACCGTTGTTGGCAGCTTGGTGATGCGAACCCAATCGCATTTATCCACGATGTGGGCGCGGGCGGTATCTCGAATGCTCTTCCTGAGCTAGTCGACGATGGCGAGCGTGGCGGTATCTTTAATCTACGTGACGTGCCAAACGATGAGCCGGGCATGAGCCCACTTGAGATCTGGTGTAACGAATCTCAAGAGCGTTATGTAATGGCGGTTGCTGATAAAGACATGGCAACGTTCGACGCGATTTGTAAGCGTGAACGTGCACCGTACGCAGTGGTTGGTAAAGCAACTGAAGAACGTGATCTGAAATTAGAAGATTCACACTTCGACAACACGCCAATCGACATGCCAATGGACATCCTATTAGGTAAAACACCTAAGATGCACCGTGACGCGAAAACGCTAAAAGCTAACAACCCTGCGATTGACCGTTCTGGCATCGAGATGAACGAAGCGGTTGACCGTGTTCTTCGCTTGCCAACAGTCGCTGAGAAAACATTCCTTATCACCATCGGTGACCGCTCGGTAACAGGCCTTGTAGCTCGTGACCAAATGGTTGGTCCATGGCAGGTTCCTGTTGCTAACTGCGCAGTAACAGCGGCAAGCTACGACTCTTACCACGGTGAGGCTATGTCTCTTGGTGAGCGCACGCCAGTGGCACTTCTAGACTTCGGCGCATCGGCTCGTCTAGCGGTTGGTGAAGCAATTACTAACATCGCAGCGACCAACATCGGCGATATCAAACACATTAAACTGTCGGCTAACTGGATGTCTCCAGCAGGTCACCCAGGTGAAGATGCAGGTCTTTACGAAGCGGTTAAAGCGGTTGGTGAAGAACTATGTCCAGCTCTGGGTCTAACTATCCCAGTGGGTAAAGACTCAATGTCGATGAAGACTAAGTGGGAAGAGAATGGCGAGCAGAAAGAAGTAACGTCTCCGCTATCTCTTGTTATCACTGCGTTTGCACGTGTTGAAGATGTTCGTAAGACGATTACTCCTCAGCTTCGCACTGACAAAGGTAATACAAGCCTAGTTCTTATCGACCTAGGTAACGGCAAAAACCGTATGGGTGCAACAGCACTTGCACAGGTTTACAAGCAGCTTGGTGACAAGCCAGCAGACGTAGACAACGCAGCGCAACTAAAAGGTTTCTACGAAGGCGTTCAAGCACTTGTAGCGAACGACCAAGTTGTCGCTTACCACGATAAAGGCGATGGTGGTCTATTCGTAACGCTAGCAGAAATGGCATTCGCAGGTCACTGTGGTGTTAATGCAAACATTGAAGCGTTAGGTGAAGACACGCTAGCAGCACTGTTCAACGAAGAGCTAGGTGCAGTAATCCAAGTCCGTAACGACGACCTAGACGCAGTACTTTCTACTCTTGCAGCTAACGGTCTAGAAGCATGTTCTCATGTGATTGGCTGCGTTGTTGGTGAAGGGGAAGCATCAGATGAACTAGTGATTAAGTCTGGCGAGTCTGTAGTGATTGAACGTAACCGTACTGAACTACGTACTATCTGGGCTGAGACAACGCACAAGATGCAAGGTCTGCGTGATAACCCAGTATGTGCTGACCAAGAACATGAAGCGAAGAAAGACAACTCGGACCCAGGTCTGAACGTGAAACTGAGCTTTGACGTAAATGAAGACATCGCAGCACCGTTCATCAACACAGGTGCTAAGCCTAAGATGGCGATTCTACGTGAGCAGGGTGTTAACTCTCACGTTGAAATGGCAGCAGCATTCGACCGTGCAGGCTTCGAAGCAACTGATATTCACATGAGCGACATCCTAACAGGTCAAGCGGTACTAGAAGAATACAACGGCCTTGTGGCATGTGGTGGCTTCTCTTACGGTGATGTACTAGGTGCTGGTGAAGGTTGGGCGAAGTCGGTTTTGTTTAATGACTCTACTCGTGACCAGTTTGAAAACTTCTTCAAGCGTGAAGATACCTTCTCTCTAGGTGTGTGTAACGGTTGTCAGATGCTGTCGAATCTACGTGAACTTATCCCAGGTGCGGAGTACTGGCCACGTTTCGTTCGCAACGAATCTGAGCGCTTTGAAGCACGTTTCAGCCTAGTAGAAGTTCAGAAGTCAGATTCTGTATTCTTCAACGGCATGGAAGGTTCTCGTATGCCAATCGCTGTTTCTCACGGTGAAGGCCGCGTAGAAGTACGTGATAACGACCACCTAAACGCGATTGAAAACTCAGGTACGGTTGCTCTACGTTACGTTGATAACAACGGTAACCAAACGCAGCAATACCCGAATAACCCGAATGGTTCGCCAAACGCTATCACAGGTTTAACAACGACTGACGGCCGCGTGACAATTATGATGCCTCACCCAGAGCGTGTATTCCGTACGGTTGCAAACTCTTGGTCTCCGGAAGGTTGGGGCGAGAATGGCGCTTGGATGCGTATGTTCCAAAACGCACGTAAGAACGTGGGTTAATTGAAAACGATTTAAACAGTGTTATCGGGACAATAACCACAAGCGCAGATCGAAAGGTCTGCGCTTTTTTTGGTGGTGAGTGTGGTGTAGGGATCACCGTATAGTGGATGTGTGTATAACAAACTTTTGGACAAAAGCTTGCTAGAGTTATTGTACTAGTCGATAGTAATACACATTAGATTTTGTAGGGGTAGTGAAGGAATCTAACGAATGCCCTCACTCCATTGACCATCACATGTGTTACCCGCAGTGGTTTAACCTTTTAATTTGTAGCCAAATTAACTATTTCACTACACCACGTCACAGACTATTGTAATATTTACATCACACCGCCAAAAAGAAAGTAACACGATGATTTAAAAAGAAAATCAAACAAGACTCCATAATGATACCCTTCCTTATACCCTGTAATTACTAAGATGCATAATATACAGGGGAATAGCATATTAAATACCACTATTTTAGGAAGCTACACTCTAAAACTATTTATGGTTACTTTTGAAGGCAGAGAACTCCAAACAACTGGTGGAATGTGACCGTAACAATTTACTCGCTAAGTCGCAATGGGGCACATTGCGAGATAGAAAATGTTGTTGGTTCACTCTAAATTAGTGGCCAAATTCACTTAGCCACAACAACTTGCTTAATTATACATATATCCACTATCAGTAGACCTAAAATACCAACTTCGATTGGCTTAGGTAATGAAGGTAGTGACTTGGTTTAGGTGGCCAAGTCAGCTATCTTTCATATTGACGGACAATTTAACGCTGACATTTTGTGAGCCCCCGAAAAATAAGAGAGCAGATATATGCAAAGTAATTTCCTCAGTCACTTCATGTCCTTATTATCTATTACTAGCGATTACATCTACTTTAAGGATATGAATTATAGGTTCATATTGTGCAGTCAGAACTTTGCAGAGCTTGTCGGGAAAAACTCATGGAGGGAACTTCACGATAAAGATGACTTTGATCTGTTTCCTCATGAACATGCATTAATGTATCGTAAGGAAGATGAGAAAATAATCGAAGGTCGAATACAGAAAACAACCTCAATCGAACCTTATACAGATAATGAGGGAAATGAGGGCTGGGTATCTACCTGTAAATGGCCTCTTTACAAAGATGGAGGAAGTGAGTTGATAGGAATGTTCGGTATTAGTCGTGATATTACTGAGCAAGTAAAGCTTCAAAAACTTCTTGACCTTAAGGAAAAAGAATTAGTTGAGGCAAATATAAAATTAAAGGAGCTTAGCGAGATTGATCCTTTGACAGGGCTATATAATCGTCGTATTTATTCAGCATATTTAAAAAAAATTTCAGCCTTAGCAATGCGATCTGGTGAGCCCTTGTCACTTCTGATTATAGATATTGATAATTTCAAAAACTACAATGATAATTATGGTCATGCTGCGGGGGATACAACGCTAAAGATAATTTCTAGCCAATTAAGAAAAAATGTGTATAGAGATTCTGATCTACTAGTAAGGTATGGTGGAGAAGAGTTTGTGGCTGTATTGCCCAATACTAACCTCCGTGATGCAAAACATGTCGCAGAAAGAATAAGAAAAAATATACAAGCTGAAGCAATGACTCATGAATACTCTACCGATGCAGGTGTTGTCACGGTAAGTATTGGCATTTCTACTATCAAAGGAAAAGTTATTGATACCGATAACTTGTTTTTACAAGCTGACAATTCCCTTTATAAGGCTAAAACATCGGGAAGGAATAGGTGTGAAGCCTTTTGTTGTGGCTAAGTAATGTTGGCCACTAATTTATAGTTCCTAGGGCGCTTTGGGGCGAAAGCGATTTAGCTAATTACTATCACGTTAGGCTAAATAATCTCTTTAACTGATAGTGTAGTGGATTAGCAAATTTGGTTAGATAGTTAGAGTTCTAGGCATGAAAAAAAGTAAGTCAAATGATGCTTTAGTGAAGAGTTTGTTCAATCGGTCGAAACACACAATGGGGCAAATAATGATTCCCAGAACATACAAAAAAGCCGCTGGATTGAACCCCAGCGGCTTATTATTTTCTAGCATCTAGCATCTAGCATCTAGCATCTAGCATCTAGTGCTTAGATTAGTTGTTGCTGTGCAGCTCGCTGTTTAGCTCAACCGCAGACTTGTTCGCTAGGCACTCGATTTGGCCTGTGATTGAGTTGCGACGGAACAGAAGATCAGACACGCCAGCAAGATCGCGAGCTTTAATGATTTCTACTTCATTGCCTTCTTTATCTAGCATGCGAACCTTAGTACCCGCAGTCACGTAAAGACCAGACTCAACTGTACAACGGTCACCCATAGGGAAGCCAAGCCCCGCGTTTGCGCCTAGTAGGCAGTTTTCGCCGATAGAGATAACCATCGTACCGCCACCAGACAGAGTACCCATGATAGAAGCGCCGCCGCCGATGTCTGAACCGTTACCTACAACAACACCCGCAGAGATACGACCTTCAACCATGCTCACGCCAGTTGTACCAGCATTGAAGTTGATGAAACCTTCGTGCATTACTGTTGTGCCTTCGCCTACGTGTGCGCCAAGACGAACACGAGAAGTGTCAGCAATACGAATACCTGTTGGTACTACGTAGTCCACCATTTTAGGGAACTTGTCTACGCAATCTACAGACAGAGCACGACCTGCAAGGCGAGCTTCGATTTGACGCTCAGCCAGCTCAGGTAGGTCGATAGGGCCTTCGTTTGTCCATGCGATGTTGTGCAGTAGACCGAAGATGCCGTCCAGTACCGTACCGTGTGGTTGTACTAGGCGGTTAGAGATAAGTTGTAGCTTTAGGAAGCCTTCAGCAACTGATGCTGGCTTCTCGTCAGTAGCAAGAACAACAAGAACAAGTGGCTGTTCAGACGCTGCCGCTTTTTCTGCGAAAGATGCGTTAGCTGCATCATCGTTTGCTGCGAATGCTTTCGCCAGTTCTGCGCTTTGTGCAGCAGAGATTTCGATAGCTTGGTTGCCTTCAGCGTAACCTGACACTTCAGCTACAGCTGCTACAAGAGCGTCGCTTGGGTTTAGAAGCGGGTTAGGGAAGAACGCTTCAATGATTTTATTGTCGCGATTTTTGGTTGCCGTACCGAAGGCTAGTGAAAAATAAGCCATGTTGAATCTCCATGTGTTGAGTCTTGATTTTGCTATTCCAAAACAACGGCTCGAATAACAAGCGCTGCCGTTAGCAAAGTTAATTTAATTGCGTTCATCATAAAGAGAGCGCCCTCGTTATGAAAGGGCGTATCGGGATAAAGTCTGTAAAATGATATTGCTTGTCTTTTGAGAGATAGTTTTCTGCAATGAGAAAACACTGCAGATCAACACAAATTGATTGGTGCGTTAATCAACATTCTCCTGTGAATCCCCTCTTTAGATAAACAGTGCCTTATAAGCTTGCTCAATCCCTTCAATCAACATCTGCATACCGATTACCGCGAGTATCAACCCCATCATTCGAGTAATCACGTTCAGTGCGCTTGGTCCAACGGCTTTAACGAAGCGCTCGCCAAATACGACAGCAGAATGTATTTAATCTTAGATACAAATAATTATTAGAAATAGATAGTAGAGCAAGTGTGAATAAAAAACAGCCAGCATAAGGCTGGCTGTTTGGTTTTAGTGATAGGTGTAGAGTTTTAGTCGTCCGTTATTGCTTGATTCTCAACTAACAGACTCTACATAACAGGCAGATTGTGGGACTCACTTTGTCGTTATGCGTGTTGAGATTCACTCACTGCCACAGCCAATGCAACCGTCGCTCCGACCATTGGGTTGTTGCCCATGCCGATGAAGCCCATCATCGCCACGTGAGCAGGAACTGAAGAGCTACCTGCGAACTGAGCATCAGCGTGCATTCTGCCCATGGTATCGGTCATGCCGTAAGACGCTGGGCCTGCTGCTACGTTATCTGGGTGCAATGTTCGACCTGTACCGCCACCTGAAGCAACTGAGAAGTATGGCAAACCTTGGCGAGTGCGTTCTGCTTTGTAGATACCAGCAACAGGGTGTTGGAAGCGTGTTGGGTTGGTTGAGTTACCCGTGATACTCACATCCACTTCTTCTCTGTGCATGATCGCTACACCTTCACGTACATCATCAGCGCCGTAACACAAGATCTCGCCACGAGGGCCTTGTGAGAAGCGGCGACGTTCTGTTTCAACTAGCTCACCCGTTTGGTAATCAAATTGAGTGCGAACATAAGTAAAGCCATTGATGCGAGAGATTAGGTAAGCGGCATCTTTACCTAGACCGTTCAAGATAACTTTCAATGGTGTTTTGCGTGATTTGTTCACGTTCAGTGCAATCTTGATCGCACCTTCTGCAGCAGCAAAAGACTCATGGCCTGCAAGGAAAGCAAAGCAGTGGCTCTCTTCATTGAGAAGGCGAGCAGCCAGTGCGCCATGGCCGATACCGACTTGGCGTTGCTCCGCAACACTGCCGGGTTTTGTGAATGCTTGAAGGCCTTCACCAATGATATTCGCTGCTTGTTCTGCGTTGTTCGCTTTACGGAACAGAGCCAATGCTGCACCAAGAGTGTAAGCGTCAGCTGCGCTTTCAAATGCGATAGGTTGAGTGTCCATCACTAATGCTTTTGGATCGACATTGTGTGATAAACAGTATTGGTTTGCTTGCTCTAAAGAGTCGAAGTTCATTTCTGCCAATACGCGAGTTACTGATTCATTAAATTGAGTGTTCATCATATCTTTCCTCTTTTATTGGCAAAAATTATTGTTGGCGTGGGTTAATGGTGGTCACGGCTTCGTCGAAGCGACCATAAGTCCCTGTCGCAAGGTCGGCCGCTTCATTCGCTGGCACGCCTTGGTTAATCGCCTTCATCATTTTGCCGAGGTTGAGATATTCGTAGCCAATCACTTCGCTGTGATCATCAAGTGCAAGCTTGGTTACGTAACCTTCTGCAAGCTCTAGGTAACGAACGCCTTTTGCTGCGGTTGAGTAGCTGGTGCCAACTTGGCTGCGCTGTGTTTGACCTAAGTCTTCTAGTGCTGCGCCGATCTCTAGGCCACCTTCAGAGAAAGCCGACTGAGTTCGACCGTAAACAAACTGCAGGAAGATTTCGCGCATCGCGACGTTAATCGCGTCACATACCAAGTCAGTATTCAGCGCTTCTAGAATGGTTTTTCCGGTGAGGATTTCCGCAGCCATCGCGGCAGATTGAGTCATACCTGAACAACCAATCGTTTCGATTAATGCTTCTTCGATGATGCCGTTTTTTACGTTAAGAGTCAGTTTTGCAGCACCTTGTTGTGGTGCACAAGTGCCAACACCGTGGCTTAAGCCAGAAATAGCGATGACATCTTTTGGGCTAACCATTGCGCCTTCAACTGGAATTGGAGCTGAATTGTGAAGATCACCCCTTTGAATAGGGCACATTGATTGAATTTCTGAAGAGTAGTGCATAATGTTTTCTCACTTATAGAGCCATTTAACGCCTAGGGCGTTGAGAAAACAGGACGTGTTGGAAGAGGTGCGGCTAATTCACTACAGATCTTGAGTATCGATAATCCAAAGGTGTCATGGAACTTGGTCTTAATAGACTAAGTCCATTTCAAAATGGAGGAATAGCGATACGTCCAACAGTATTACCTGTTTTCGATTCTGTAGGAGTCATTAGCACTGTTCGGAAAGAACGGGCGGTTGAAGCAAAAGCTTAGGTGGAACCCCATCACCTGATGGCTATAGATTAGATCTTCCTCACACTTTCATGCAAGCGAATGTTTAGAGCGATTTCGACTATAAACAAGCTTCATTATATTTCGATAAGTATAAAAAAACGCCAATAACGAACTCTGATTAGAGGCGTCATTGACGTTTTTTAGAAAGGTATCAGCTAGTTAAGCTGCATCTTCTTCTGCGTCTTCAACAGCTTCAAGCTTCTTAGCTTTTTTCGGAGCTGGCTTACGCTTAGCACCTAATGCGTAAAGAACTTCTTCTTTGTTCTTCGCTAGGTACATTGCAAGTTCTTCTTGCTTGCCTTCATCTTCAACTAAATCGCTTTTGCCTAACAGTTCAAAAAGCTCATCAGCCATATCCAGCATTTTGTCGTATGCGTCAGCTTCGGCTTTAGAGGTAAAAGTCATTTTCTCTTCTCCGTTGCGTTCCACCACGTACTTGACGATAACAGCCATGGTTAATCCTCTAAGTTTGATAAATTTTACTGGCTTTTTATACAGTTTCTGATGTTAAAAGTCCAGTTGGAGCCCGTACTATGCGGCCTCAATCTTGATGTGCCGCCCAGTCTTCACAATAACTCATGAAAGATTTCAGCAGTGGGCTTTGATATTTGTCTTTATGGACCAGCATCCAGAATCGGCGTTTCATATCAAGTGGCACATTAAGCGCTTTTACTCGGCCTGAATCGATCGCTCGCTGAGCAGCTAAACGAGACAAACAGGCAAAGCCAAGACCGGCAGAAACAGAGTTGATGATTGCTTCTGTGGTGTTGAGTTCAAAAGATTCATACCAATGTTCGATGCGCGGTGCGACGGCACGAAGGAAAAACTCGCGAGTCCCTGAGCCTGATTCACGTAAAATCCAATGGCTGTCTTCTAAATCGCTTAAAATCACTTTTTCTTTGGCAACAAGAGGATGTTGATTACTAACAATAATGCACATTTCATCGCTGCTAAACTGACTCGAAATGAGTTCAGGGTGTAATGTTTTTCCTTCAATTAGCGCGATATCCAGTTCATAATCCACCAACTTTTGGCAGATCAGTGCACTGTTTGAAATGAACAAGCTTTGATCCTGATGTTGAGTTCGTTCGCGAAAGCCTGACAAAATAAACGGTGCGACCTGATTACCAATCGTGTCACTCGCGCCGACCTTTAGATTGCCACTTAAAGGCTGATCATCACGGAACAAAACATCAATACCAGCAGCACGATGTAATATTTCATCCGCCAATGGAAGTAACTTATGTCCCTCTTGGTTGAGAATTAATCGGTTGTTGACCCGGTCAAATAGAGAGTGGCCGAGTTGTTTCTCCATTTCGCCTAGTGCCATGCTGACCGCAGCTTTAGACAGAAACAGAGCCTCAGAGGCAGCAGTCAATGTCGAGTGCTGAGTAATAGTGACGAACACTTTGAGCTGTTTTATTGAAATATTAGCCATCAGATTCCTAGTTTTACTCTGCTGGTGAAAATGGATTCTGTTCAGTATTGATGAACACTTGTTATATATAATTGGATATTGTTTAACGAAGCGCAAGCGTATTATGGCTTCAACAAGCTGATGAGTTCACAAGTTTAGTGAATTAGGTTTAAGAGAGGCTGACATGATTCAACGTATTAAATATAGATTAACAGGAGCTCCAACACCCATGGCAGGGTTAGCACTCGCAATTGCAAGCTTAGGCTGGTGTTGGGATGGTGTTCTAGTCGCACAAGGTATCTTACACACACCGGGTTTGGTGCAGTGGATCAGTGCTGGCATTGCGGCGGTATTACTTCTTGTTTTAGCTGTGAAATTTTTGATTCATGGTCACCTATTGCGTGAAGATCTTGCTCACCCTGTTGTCGGCAGTGTGGTACCAACATTTGCAATGGGGTGCATGGTGGTGTCAGCATCTTTAGCGCCAATCTCTCAATTCTTACAAGAAGCTATGTGGTTGGCTTCTGTGGCTTTGCATGTTGTGTTTCTAATGAGCTTTTTGTACCACAGAGCTAAAAACTTTGAGATTCACCACATGGTGCCAAGCTGGTTTGTGCCACCGATCGGTATTATCGTCGCTGACGTCTCTTTCTCAGGTAATCCAGTTTTAGAGCCAGTAGCTAACGCGACTTTGGTATTCGGCTTATTGGTTTACGCAGTAATGCTACCAATCATGGTTTACCGTTTGATCTTCTCTCACGAAGTGCCAGATGCTGCAAAACCAACGATTGCGATTATGGCAGCACCGGCAAGCCTATCTTTGGCGGGTTACTTAACCGTTACTGCTAACCCTTCACCTGTGATCATTGGTTTACTATTTGGTATTGCAGTGTTGATGACGTTCATTATCTATATGGCGTTTTTCAAACTACTTCGTCTTCCATTTAGCCCTGGTTATGCAGCGTTTACATTCCCTATCGTGATTGGTGCGACGGCACTGTTTAAATTGGCGGCTTGGATGGAAAGTGTCGACATTGCAAGCCAATACATAACTCAAGTCCATGCTCTTGCAGTACTGGAACTGGTGGTCGCAACATTGGTGGTGAGCTATGTTGTGATCAGGTATTTAGCTTTCTATCGACCTGTCAAAACCATACTGTTTTCAATGCGTTTGTCGATGAAATAGACGATTAGTCTACTTTGTTTTTAATATCAATTAGATGGTTTGAAAAGTATAATTCAAAGAGTGTACATGAATTAATAGCTAAGATTTAATCGATAAGCTTCGAGTTGTCAAATGAAGGTGAATTTATGAAGTTAAGGGCTCTATTATCAGAAATAGCAAGTAACTGGGTGCAAGCAAAGACAGAGCCATTTTCTAGTCACCCTATTGCTAAGTTACTAAGGAAAGATCTAACTTCATGTTTAAAGGCTGAATTGGATCTTGATGAACGATTTCTGATGAAAGCGAGTGCCGGAGCCGGTAATTGGGCCGATGTCGCTTGGTTATCCATCCTCGACTCAAAAATTACAACTTCAACACAATCAGGTGTATATCCTGTTTATTTGTTTCGCTCAGATGGTTCTGGGGTTTACTTGTCGTTAGGTTTCGGAACCACAGAGTTAAAAAGCAAATATGGGACAACCTTAGCGAAGCAAAAAGCAAAAGAGATGCGAGATAGAATACGTACCTCAAACCAACAGCTTATGCAATGGGATCAGACAGTTGAGTTACGATCGAATACTACATTGGGTCAGTCTTATGAGTGGGCTTCTGCCGGTGCTAAGTTTTATCCGACAGACCAGATGCCAGATAATGATGCTTTAATATCTGACATCAAAGAGCTTTTAGAACTATATGCAGGTATTAATACACGTAATGAGCCTGTAGAACCTACAGTTTTCGTAGAGCGGCAATGCTTATCTAAACCATTCCTTCTTTTAGCCGGTATTTCAGGAACGGGTAAGACTCGCTTTGTTCGTAAACAAGTAGAAGCGACTGGCTCTCTAAATGAAACTTATTGCCTTACTTCCGTGCGTCCTGATTGGCATGAACCAAGCGACTTGTTGGGGTATGTCTCGCGCTTATCAAAAGATGGTCAAGCGGAATACATCACCACTGATGTGTTGCAGTTCATCGCAAAAGCTTGGCGTGGAATCTTTGATAGTGGTTTAAGTGTTCAGGTTCACTCTAATGAACAGCGTGGAGAACGTTTGGTGGTCACTGGTGGTAGTCAAACTCAACAAAAAGTACGATCTTATTGGCTCTGTTTGGATGAAATGAATCTTGCTCCAGTCGAGCAATACTTTGCAGATTATTTATCAGTACTAGAGACAAGAAGTTGGAGTTGGGACAACGACCAATTTACCTATTCTAGCGATCCATTGCTGAAGCCATTAGCGTTAGGGTTAGCTGATGAGAACGGTGATACAGATGAAGTTTACGATAGAAAGCTGCGTTCAAGCTTAGGCTTTGATGATGATAAATATGATGAACTATGGCAGTTGTTCTGTCAGTACGGTCTGGGGATTCCATTTAACTTGATTGTAGCCGGAACGGTTAATATGGATGAAACGACTCATGGTTTCTCTCGAAAAGTCATTGATCGTGCATTGAGTATCGATTTTGGAGAATTTTTTCCTAATGACATAGATGAATTTTTTGAAGCGAAGAAACAACCATTAACCTTAGGTTATCCAATATATAGCCAAGCTAAGCTGGATCTGTTCTCTCAAGTTGAGGCTGATTCTACTGCTGAGAAAACGAAAGAGTTCTTTTTGTCAGTAAATGCTGTATTAAAAGGTACCGCATTTGAATTGGCTTACCGCGCATTTAACGAGCTTTGCTTATCAGTCATTAGTTTTTCTCCTAAGGATGAAGATGAATTAGCGGCTGTTTTTGATGACTTTTTAATGTGTAAGATATTACCTCGTGTTGAAGGTGATGAAGATAAGTTGACGACGGAAGATGGCGGTGCACTATTAGAAAAGTTAGTAGAAGTTCTATCAAATCAAAGCACCTTAAAAGCTATTTGGGATGGTGAACGTGCAGATTTATTGCGTCAGAATATTGAAGATAAAGACACACCAATCAAGGTAAGCTGCCGCTCAAAGATTAAGCTTGAGTATATGCAGTCGAAGTTGCAGTCAGGCTTCACCTCATTTTGGCCATAATAATGGTGATAGGGTAGCAGTAAGAAATGGTGAAGAAAAAGCGTGTGACTATCAAAGCTAAACATGATGATTTTACGGTTTATGTTACATGTGATGATATTGATAGCCCTTTAAGTAAACTAGAGCACACTTACAGACAGCGTGATCAGATATTGCCTTCTGGTGATATTGTATTGATTAGTGTGGGGGGAGTAGCGGCTACATTTGATGATGAGGGTGCATCGTCTATCGCTACCCCTTTCTTTTTTGAAAATCGCCAGTATTGGTTTGATATTGAGTTTGAAAGGTCAGTAATTAAGAATACTGCAACAGTTAATCATAAGCATCGTCTAATCGAAGAAGCTTTTCATCTAACCCGAAATGGTGATGGGCTACAAGCTGCTATTAATTTTGGTAATGATGTCGGTAACTGCAGTTTTAATATTGAGTATCAAGTGGGAGATAAGCTTTGTAGTGCTGAAGTTAGCTTTAATATCTTTGCTACAAAGATGGTGATGGATCAAGACCTTCCTTTGATTAATCGTACCATTGATGATATTTATCCTCTTTGGCGCTATAGCTTAAGTAGCAAAACAAATCAGGGTGTGAGTCAATCACAGCGCAGTACTGAAAAGTTTGAACTGTTTTGGCTTGCTCAGTTTCAGCGTTTGGTTGAAGACCTGCAAAGTGGTGTAAAGCAAGTCATTAACTCCCCTCATAATCGACTGCAATCTTTTTCTAAGTATCAAAAGTTAGATCGGGTTAATAAACGATTGAACCCAAAGCAGGCGGAAAAATCTCAACATTTAATCCAAAGCGGAGTGGCGAACCCAAGACTCCCTATTAGCTTTAAAAAACTGCATATTGATACGCCTGAAAATCGTTTTATTAAAATGGTTATTAATAAAGTCGCTAATAATTTACATCATTTAATTTCTACTATTACCCGCACAGAAAAATCTCAATTGTCAGGCTCTTTTATTCAAAAGGTGCAAACGTGGCAGCATACGTTTAACAAAATGTGCAAGCATCAGCTTTGGCGTGAAGTTGGTACCTTCAAAGGGCAAGGTGGTGAGTCGAAGGTATTACAACAGGGCACTGGCTATGCAAAAGCTTATAAAGCATGGCAGCAGTTAAAATATTATTTAAATAATACTAAAAATCAGACGGATATGTCGGTTAAATCGGTCGCTGAGTTATACGAAATTTGGTGTTTTGTTGAAGTTATGGCTGTTATTAAAAGCCTTGGTTTTAAAGAGATAAAGCGAGAGTTAGCTAAGTTAAAACAAGTGCAGTTTGAAAAGCAATTTAGTAAAGATGGAATGGCTGCTGCATTTGAGTTTTCTCGTGATGATGGAGTGATTATCAAGTTAGCTCATGAACCGACCTTTTCACCTAAAGGAGAGAAAGAGCGCACTTGGACAGCAAATCAACGGCCTGATATCGTGCTGCAGGTTACACTAGAAAATCAAGAGTCCTTTCTCATTTTGTTTGATGCTAAATACCGAATCGATAACTATCAAATCAAAGCTCATAACAAGGGATTTGATGCTGTACCTGAAGATGCAATTAACCAGATGCACCGCTACCGTGATGCAATTATTCATCAGCAAAAATTAGAAAATGAAAACCCGATTAAGAGTCGACCAGTAATGGGTGCTTTTGCTTTATATCCAGGTTTTTGTGATCAAGTGAATACTCATAACCCTTACCAAGATGCTATCGAACAAATTGGCATTGGTGCGTTTGCTCTGCTACCAAGTGTTAACAATCAATTGGGTCATAACTTGTGGCTGAAAAACTACTTACAGCAAAAATTAGGAGCGAGTATTACAAGTCGCTCTAGGTTAAGTAACGACTACTATTTCATCGAAGATTCAGCTCGTATTGCACCTTATGGAAGCTGTAGTGCTCGTTATCAAGATCTGACGATGGTAGCTCCATTAAATGAAATCGGTCGTGATGATAGTTACTTGAATCTAGCTCGGAGTGGCAAGCTTAAGGGGTATCATACACAGCTATTAGCGACCAACCGCCAAAATGTGCACCGTAACATTGTTCGTGAAGTTCGTTATTTATTGATCACTGTTCGTAATAAGGTGACTGATAATAGTCAATTTTCAAAGTATCTATATCGTGTGGCTAATGTGAAGTTGCTACCACGAAGTAAAATAAGCCAACAGTTTACGGGTAAAGATAGTCAACAAGATGGCCTATACTGGTTTTTTGAGTTTACTGATGAGCCTATCATATTGAATACGCCAATAGAGAAGTCTTACCAAGAACACTTTAGGTTCAAGTTAACTAAAGCTGAATTATTGCATCAATTGCATCATTGGGATGACATAAAGGGCGATTATCAGCTTTATGCTGACCTAGACAAAACGTGGTAATTGACAATTACAGCTACTGATATTGGGTTTCTGTGCTTAAATAAAATCCAACTTAGCGGCATAACGGTAAGCAGTTAACAGGATTTAGCTTGAGCTACCAATAGATAGTAAGTTTTTGGCATTTCATAAGCTTATATTCCTAATCCAAACACGGCACTTATGCTAATCTGGCTTTATATTGTGGCAAGATTAGCGTGAGTGCACTTTGTTTACTGTTTACCATTCCAATAAAGTTGATACTTTAAAAATTCTTCTCGTTCACTTAATCAAAAGTGACCCTTTAGCCAATCCTTTCGAAAAAGAGCAGATCTTGGTTCAGAGCCCGGGTATGTCTCAATGGCTTAAGATGGAACTCGCCAAAGAGTTTGGCGTAGCAGCAAATATCGATTTCCCACTTCCAGCAACCTTCATTTGGGATATGTTTACCCAAGTGCTTCCTGATGTTCCTAAACGCAGTGCTTTTAACAAAGAAGCGATGACGTGGAAGCTGATGAGTTTGTTACCCGCGAAACTTGACCACCCTGATTTCTTACCCCTACAGCGCTATCTTGAAAACGACGAAGATGACTCTAAGTTGTATCAATTGGCAGAGAAAATTGCCGATATCTTCGATGGATACTTGGTGTATAGACCTGAGTGGATGGCGATGTGGGAAGCGGGAGAGCCCGTTACAGAATTGATAGATAGTGAAGGGCAGCAAGAGCACCCTTGGCAACCCATTTTGTGGAAGGCACTCTATGATCAAACTCTGTCTCAAGGCCAATCTAAATACCACCGTGGCAACTTGTATCACGACTTCATTGAAGCGCTAGCCAATCAACAAGGTCAGCTACAACACTTACCTAAGCGTCTGTTTGTGTTTGGTATCTCTTCGCTGCCTCCTCGTTATATGGACGCGTTGAAAGCACTTGGCGAGCAGATTGATGTCCACCTGATGTTTACCAACCCTTGCCAACATTATTGGGGCGATATTCGCGATCGTAAATACTTGGCAAGAGTGGAAGCGCAGCGTCGTAAGCAGTTTGCTTTGGTTGATGGTTTACCTCAGCTAGAAGGCGAAGTCTCACCATTAAAAGATGGCATTGAAGCCAATATTGAAGACGAACTGCATACCAGCCAAGCGGTCGGTAATAGCTTACTGGCGTCTATGGGTAAACTGGGCAGAGATAACCTGTTCTTGCTGTCTCAATCAGACAGCGAAGAGCATGAGTTCTTTATTGATGTCGAGAGAGACAGCCTGCTGCATCAACTGCAAGCCGATATTCTTGAGTTAGAAGAGCACCAAGACGATCACATCTTAGACTCCAGCAACCACAAACAAGTGGTTGAGCTGGGCGATCGTTCGTTGACGGTACACGCTTGTCACAGCCCAATGCGCGAGGTGGAGGTTCTCCATGACCAGTTGTTAGCGATGTTTGATGCTGATCCAAGCTTAAAACCACGCGATATCATTGTGATGGTGGCAGACATCAATGCTTACAGCCCTGCTATTCAGGCGGTATTTGGTAATGCTCCGGGTGAGCGTTATATCCCTTACTCGATCTCGGATAGAACTGCAGACCAAGAAAGCCCAATTCTGACCGCTTTCATGCAATTGGTCGCGCTACCGAACACGCGCTGTTTAGCCTCTGAGTTGCTAGAGCTGTTAGAAATTCCTGCGATGATGGCACGCTTTGGTATTGACGAGTTTCAATTCGAGCAAGCCAAGCAATGGGTTGAAGAGGCGGGCATTCGTTGGGGGGTTGATGCTTCAACTGCAACAGAATTTGATCTACCTGCGACTGAGCAAAATACCTGGCTATTTGGTATTCAGCGTATGTTACTGGGCTATGCGATGTCAGACTCTGCGGGCTTGTTTGAAACTGAACATTCTCCGATTGCGGCTTATAACGAAGTTCAGGGTATTAACGCCGAACTTGCGGGTAAGTTAGCGCACTTTATTGACCGTATCGCTCATTACCGCCAACGACTAACTGAAACCCAATCTATCGAGATGTGGCGTGAAACCTTGCTGCAAATGATTGATGATTTCTTTGTGGTTGAACTGGAAGGCGAGGTGGTGCTCAAATCGATTCGTGATGCACTTTCGCAACTGAACGAACAGCTTGATGATGCCTTGTACGAACAAGAACTGTCGCCAAGCATTATCTACCAGTACCTCAATAATAAGTTATCTGGCGCGCGCATTAGCCAGCGTTTCTTAGCTGGCCAAGTTAACTTTTGTACCTTGATGCCGATGCGTTCTATTCCGTTCAAAACCGTCTGTTTGTTAGGCATGAATGATGGTGTTTATCCTCGCTCAATGCCGCCAGAAGGTTTTGATCTAATGAACGGACGCACACGACCTGGCGATCGTTCGCGTCGTGATGATGACCGCTACCTATTCTTAGAGGCGATGCTGTCAGCGCAAGAATGTTTGTACATCAGTTATGTTGGGCGTTCGATTCAAGATAATACCGAGCGAGTGCCGTCGGTGTTGGTATCTGAATTGATTGAGTATTGTCAGCAAAACTACTGCCTAAGTGAAGACCAAGCACTACCAAGTGATGATTCAGGCATTAAGTTGACTCAAGCGATCAGCTTTGAGCACACAATGACACCATTTAGCCCTGCAGCCTTTACCCAAGGTGATGCAAGCCATGTATTGAGTTACGCCAAAGAATGGCTTCCTGCGGCTAACCGTTCCGGTGAATGCAGTGGCGAATTCAATCGTGCGTTGGATGACTATTTGCTTGGTGCGACTTATCCGTTAGAACTCGATCTGGTTGAACTGCAGCGTTTCTGGCGCTTGCCGGTACAATACTTCTTTAATCGTCGCCTAAAAGTAGTGTTTGAGCCACCGCTTCCGGTAATGGAAGACGATGAGCCGTTCGTGCTTAATGGCTTAGAAAGCTTCCAGCTTAAGGATGCTCTGCTGCAAGTGTTGCTAGACCACCCAGAAGGCGCAGACGAAGCGGTGCGACTGTTTGTCTCTGAGCAAAAAGCCCAAGGTCGATTACCGGTCGGCGCCTTCGGTGACATCGAATTTGAAACCAACCGTGTTCAAGCGGAAGACTTAGCCAAAGAGATTAGATTTGTGAGCGGATCACCGCAGCAAGATCTCGAAGTGAATATCGAGTTTGACGTGTTAGGCGAAGGTAAGCCTGTTCGCTTGATGGGGTGGTTAACTCAAAACTATCAATCAGGTCTAGTGCGTTTCCGTAGCGGCAAAATACGCTCTCAAGATTACTTGGCTGCGTGGATCGATCACTTGTGTTGCGCAGTGATGGGGCACGGCAAAACGACTCATATTATTGGTTATGACAGAAAAGAAGGTGTGGTTCACCAAACGCTACAACCTATCGGTGATGCGCAGCAGGCGAAGAGTTTATTGGCTGAGTTAGTGCGACTGTTTTATCAAGGTATGACTGCACCATTGCCATACTTCCCGAAAACGGCATTAGCTGGTGTTGAAGCGGGCTTTAGCCGTGGTAAGTGGGTCGATGATGAAGAAAAGTCACTCAAGAAAATGGCCGATACCTTTAATGACAGCTTCGCCTTCACGGGCGAGGGTAGAGATACCTACATCTCACGAATCTGGTCTAAATGGGACGATGAATTGGCTACTGAGTCGCGTATGTATTCAACGCTTGTGCTACAGGCGGCAAGGTTGGCTACTGCCGATCTGGAAGATCAGGAGTAGGTGGCTGTGATCGACAAGATCAATAGTGAGTGCGCTGAATTAATGAAAGACAAAAGAGAGTCGCTGGTAAGCGTTTGGTACGCTTGCTTTCAAGATGAAGGGAATCAAGGTGAATAGAAGCAAGGTACAGGAAATAAAGTGGCCGCCAGTAAATCATTATTAGTGTAGGGCGTTCGCTGTACGGCCACAGGTCAGAGGGACCATTATTCTGTGGTTCAAAGTAACGCCGTAAAGTACAAAACTCGTACGTGCTCCTGAACTCGTGGGCGCATAGTAGCGAGGCGATCCGAATTGATCCGTGAGAGAGATCGCACTAACTATTAACAAATTAGCGTAGGACGTAAATTGAATGACGTTTTCCACGCTAGGTCACATTTGTAACAACACATTTATCAGAAGGCAGTAAGGCATGACGACCACAAGCAGTGTTCAGGTAATCGCTCCACAGACACTCGATACCATGACGTTTCCACTTCATGGCGCGCGTTTAATTGAAGCATCAGCGGGTACAGGTAAAACATTTACCATCGCTGGCTTGTACTTACGCCTACTGCTCGGGCATGGCACGGCCGCTCCACAAGGTGATCTGACTGAAGCCACTCGACACCATGAGCCGCTAACCGTAGACCAAATTCTGGTGGTGACCTTTACTGAAGCAGCTACGGCTGAGCTGCGAGATCGTATTCGTGCTCGTATTCATGATGCACGCATTGCGTTTGCACGTGGGCAAAGTGACGACCCAGTGATTGCGCCTTTGTTACAAGCCATCGATGATCATGCTGGCGCGGCTAAAACTCTGCTTAACGCTGAAAGACAAATGGATGAGGCTGCGGTATACACCATTCACGGTTTCTGTCAGCGAATGTTGACTCAAAATGCTTTTGAGTCTGGAAGCCGCTTTGATAACGAATTTGTGACCGATGAAAGCCACCTAAAAGCACAAGTAGTTGCTGACTATTGGCGTAAACAGTTTTACCCGCTGCCCATTCAACTGGCTGGTGAGGTTCGTAATATCTGGGGTTCACCTGCTGCGTTATTAGCAGACGTAAATCGTTATCTGACAGGATCTCCGCTGAAATTGACGGTAGATGCGATGTCGGGCGACTTGCAAACTCTGCACAACCAAAACCTAGATAAAGTGAAGCAACTTAAAGCGCTGTGGTGTGAATCCGAAGCGGACTTTTTGGCTTTGATCTCTGCTTCGGATGTGAACAAGCGTAGCTACACTAAGAAATCTCTGCCGACATGGTTAGAAGTTGTGACAGCATGGGCGCAGAGCGACACTCATGATTACCAGTTTCCAGATAAACTAGAGAAGTTCTCACAAGCAACGTTAATTGAAAAAACACCAAAAGGCACCGCGCCTCAGCACGCGGTGTTTGAGGCGATTGACGACTTCTTAAATAACCCTGCCGACTTGAAAGCTCCGTTATTGGCGCATGCCATTACTCATTGTCGAACCATGTTAGCTAAGGCTAAGCAGCAGAAGCAGTGGCTATCATTTGATGACTTGCTGACTCAGTTATCTGCGTCGATTGATGTGGATGAGCAATCACTGCTGGTGGAGAGAATCCGCACCTTATACCCGGTGGCGATGATCGATGAATTCCAAGATACCGATCCGCTTCAATACAGTATTTTTAGCCGAATCTACCTTGATAACCCGCAATGCGGTCTGTTTATGATCGGTGACCCGAAACAGGCTATCTACGGTTTCCGTGGCGCGGATATCTTTACTTACATCAAGGCAAGAAACCAAGTTAGTGCTCACTATACGTTAGGCACTAACTGGCGTTCGAGTGCTGATATGGTCAGCGCGGTAAACCAAGTCTTTATGAATTCGGATAGCCCGTTTATCTACGACCAAGACATTCCATTTCTGCCCGTCGCTGCCAGTCCATCGGCTGACAACCGCCAATGGGTGATGAACGGAGAAACTCAACACGCACTGACCTTTTGGTTACAAGATGCAGAAGATAAGCCACTACCTAAAGGCGAATATCACAAAGCCATGGCCGAGGCGACGGCGAGTCAAATTCAAACCATTCTGACCGCTTCTCAAAACCAGCAAGCCTATTTTGATAACGGCAAAAAACAACATGCCGTGAATGCGGGTGATATTGCTGTTTTGGTTCGAACCGGTAGTGAAGGTCGTCTGATTAAGAACGCGTTGTCGGAACAAGGCATTGCGAGCGTGTATTTATCCAACCGAGACAGTGTGTTCACCAGCTTGGTCGCACAAGATATTCAACGTTTGTTGCAGGCGGTGCTGACACCTGAAAATGACCGAGCATTACGCGCCAGTTTAGCGTCGGAGTTGTTTGCTCTGGATGCCGCATCATTGGATGAACTCAACAACGATGAAGTGGTGTGGGAAAACGTCGTTAACGAGTTTAGAGAATATCGTAAGTTGTGGCTTCAGCGCGGCGTGTTGCCAATGCTTCGCAGCGTGATCAGTAAACGACATCTCGCGGAACGCTTACTGGAAGAAGAAAATGGTGAGCGCTCACTCACTGATTTAATGCACATTGGCGAATTGTTGCAACAAGCTAGGCAGGAGCTCGACAGTGACTATGGCTTGTTGCGTTGGTTGGCAGAAGCGATATCAGATGCACAAAATGGTTTAGGCGGCAGTGAAGATGACATTCAACGTCTTGAGTCAGAGAGAAACTTGGTTCAAATCGTTACTATTCACAAATCGAAAGGTTTGGAATATGACCTTGTATTCCTGCCATTTGTCGCGAGTTACCGAGAAGCGAGCGAAGGCAAATTCTACGACCATGATTCAGACACCACAGTACTCGATATTACTGGCAGCGACAGTGCCTTAGCGCAAGCCGATAAAGAACGACTAGCGGAAGATTTGCGCCTGGTTTATGTAGCGCTGACTCGTGCGGTTTATGGCTGTTTTATTGGTATAGCGCCACTGCGTAAAGGGCGTTCAACCAAAGAACCGACAGGCGTGCATTTGAGTGCGATGGGCTACTTGGTTCAAAACGGACAAGAGCAGGGTATTGCCGAATTGCATCAAGCTCTAACGGCAATTGAAGGCAAAAATTCAAGTGTGCTGTTAGCCGAAACACCAACCGCTCATGAACAGGTGTTTGTACAAACAGAGCAAGTGAGTGACGACTTACAGGCCAGTGAACTTAAGGCTTCAATTGACCGATCTTGGCGTATTACCAGTTACTCAGGCTTAGTCAAACAGGGCAGTCACGGCGCGAGCCATGATGCGACCATTGAGGTGTCTGGTTTCGATATTGACTCGGCTGATGAGCAGGATGAGTCTGAGTTGATTGAGCCTGAACGCTCTATCTTTACGTTCCCTCGTGGTGCTCGCCCAGGTACTTTCTTACACACCTTGTTTGAGGAGGTTGAATTTACCGAGCCAGCAACCAGTGAACATAACACGCAAGTAATCACTCACTTATTAGAATCAGAGCAATATGAATTAGAGTGGCTACCTGTGCTTCAGCAACTGGTCGATACAGTGCTGAACACCGCATTAGACGGCAAGAACTTAAAGCTAAGCGAGAAAGACTCGACGCAACGTTTAGTTGAGATGGAATTCTTACTGCCGATCGAAGTATTGGCTGCATCTGAACTGAATCAAACCATTCAATATCACGATCCATTGTCAGCCAAAGCGGGCGATCTAGGTTTCCAAACCGTGCAAGGTATGTTGAAAGGCTTCATCGATTTGGTGTTTGAGCACCAAGGTAAATACTATGTACTCGACTGGAAATCGAATCACTTAGGAGATGATGTTGCTGTCTACCATGGCGAGGCATTGAAATCGGCGATGGCCGACCATCGCTATGATTTGCAATATCAAATCTATGCATTGGCGTTGCACCGTTTCTTACGCAGCCGCGTTGCCAATTACAGCTACGAACAACATTTTGGTGGCGTGTACTACTTGTTCTTACGAGGAATGGACGGCCAATCTCAGCAAGGTATTTTCTCGGCGAAACCAACACTGGCTTTACTTGATGAAATGGATCAATTGATTGACGGTAAAGTGATAGACAGACGTTCGGCACAATTGAATGACGATGAAACTGGACAGATGGGGCTTTTATAATGACAACAACGATCACTAATACCGGCATAGATACTGCGAACACAGCAAAGCCAGTTTCACTTATTCCTGAGCAACTGATGGATGTACTCCAGTTTCTTGCGGATAAGGGTTCTATTCGTCAGTTGGATTATCAATTTGCCCGTTTTCTTGCTCAGCAAGCCACGAGCTACCCTCAAAAGATCGGCTTTCTCGCGGGGGTAGTGAGCCATGAATTAGGCAAAGGACACATTTGTACTCAGCTTATACAGCAGCATACGACAGGCCCTGAACTAGCGGCAGATCTTGCTCAGTTACTTGGGTTATACGGTGAAACTGCACTGCAATTGAACCAAAAACTGTTGGGTATTGATTGGGTGGCTGTGCTTCAATCATCAAACTTAGTGGGAACGACCAACGATTGTGTTAAGCCTCTAATGTTCGATGGGCAGCGTGTCTATTTACAGCGTTATTGGAACTACGAAGTTGTGTTGGCTGAGACCTTAAACCGTTTAAGTAAGCCGGTAGAGTTCAATACTGAGCAGAAAAAAGCGCTGACTGAAACGCTCAATCTGCTTTTTGCACGTAGCTATCATTTTCTGTTTAACGCCTTAGCCAGGGCTGAAGCAAATCAGCAGACGTCTCAGGTATTACGCCAACAATTGGTGTGTGACCATCTTGATATTGTGAATGAGCAGGCTTTAGATTGGGGATCAATCGACCAAGCGATTGTACAAGCTAAGCAGGTGACGGACTTAGATGTGTTGGACGACTTGGTGCCGTTATCGGCATGTTTGAACTGGCAAAAAGTCGCGGCAGCGGTGGCGCTGAGTCGTCGTTTTGCGGTGATTTCTGGTGGGCCGGGTACTGGTAAAACAACCACGGTAACCAAATTACTGTCGGCGATGGTCGAGCAATCTCTCAGCCAAGGTAAAACACCAACGATTAAGCTAGTGGCACCAACGGGTAAAGCGGCGGCGCGTTTAACCGAGTCGATCGGTAAAGCAATTGAACAGCTGCCATTAGCGCCTGAAGTGAAAGCCAACATACCGACCGAATCGAGCACCTTACACAGATTACTCGGCGCGATTCCTAACCGTGCTGAGTTTAGGCATAACCGACGCAATCCACTCCACCTTGATATCTTGGTAGTGGATGAAGCTTCAATGGTTGATCTGTCGATGATGTATAAGCTGGTGGATGCACTTCCTGAGCACGCAAGGCTCATCTTATTGGGTGATAAAGACCAACTCGCTTCAGTAGAGGCAGGTGCTGTGCTCGGTGATATCTGTTCATTCAACTCTGCAGGGTACAGCACAGCGCAAGGCAATTTGATTGCAGAGATGACAGGTTTTGATGCGATAGCTAAACCAAGACAAGACAAAGCTGGAGCGGTGAATCCGCCTGCGATTGCGGATAGCTTGTGTATGCTGCAGAAGAGTTATCGTTTCGATGCGCGCTCCGGTATCGGTCAGCTGGCAAAAGCAATCAATAATGGTTCTGCGAATCAAGTAGACCAAGTGTTTGCCAAAGGTTTTGGCGATATCGAAAACCACCCTCTGTCGAGTGACAGCTATAACCTGATGCTGCGTACTTTGGTTAACGAGTATGGTGCGTACCTCAATAGAATGAATGTGCCGTTGGAAGAGTTAGAAACTCAAGAAGCGAGAGCGAAATCGGTAATCGATTTGTTCAGCCAATGCCGACTGTTGTGTTCCATTCGTGAAGGGGATTTTGGTGTTAAAGGCCTCAACCACAGAATTGAAAGAGCACTGGCCGCAAGGCGTTTGGTGAGCCCTCATAATGATGAGCTGTGGTATCACGGACGTCCTGTTATGGTGACGCGAAATGATCATGGCTTGGGTTTGTACAATGGTGATATTGGTATCTGTATGCTTGAGGCGGGTTCTAGTCAACCTGACTTAACCCCTCGTTTGAAGGTCTATTTTGAGTTGCCCGATGGCAGCGTAAAAGCTGTGCTACCAAGCCGAGTGCCCGATCATGAAACGGCTTATGCAATGACAATACACAAATCTCAGGGTAGTGAATTTGATCTGACCTTAATGATCTTGCCGCCAGATTTCAGCCCTATTTTAACGCGGGAGCTTATCTATACAGGTATTACACGTGCGAAGAAACGACTGATGATGTTCAGCGATACAAATGTGTTGAAGCGTGGGATTAAGGTGAAAACAGAGCGAGTGAGTGGTTTAGGCAGTCGCTTAACGAATTAGTCGTTATGGACGGCTAGAGAAGGTTTTGAACTTAGGGCTAGATAAACACAAAGCAACCATCCTTGGTTGCTTTGAGCGTTATTAGGAATCAGAGCCTAAAAACGCTCGAGTAAACGATATGTGGTTTATCTTGTACTTTGCTTGGCAATTCAAAATAAACTCTTTTAGATTCTCGCTAACAGGGAACACGCAGTGTACGTCTAGCCCTTCTAAGAATTGGTTATCAGCCATATCCCAAAAACTTTGCAGCGAGTTACAAACAATGGTTCTCATATCAATATTGCTCTTTTTGCTGTTTATATTAACGAGCAGAGCTAATGTTAGCGTGCTGGCCGTCAACGGGTATAGCAATCCGTGCAGTGACCACCTCAATGAGTTCGACATGACTATCGAGAGGGCAATTCCAATAAAAACATTTGTTAAGATTATTAAAGCGTCTAAATTCTATACAATTATACGTGTGAGTGAAAGTGCATAGTTAATAAATCTCATATAGAAAACGATTACATTTGCAATTATTTTTCTGTCGAAGTGAGATTGTGCTCCAAAACTTTATTTATACGTTGAGCGCCAAGATCTTTGAGTTTCTCTGATAGTTGTATAACCCTTGTTTTTCCATCGGTAATTCATCAACCGCTATCTCGTAAAAACCCTGTTCACGGAACCAGTGAAGGCTGTGCGTAGTAAGGACAAAAATCTGGTCGATATCACGAGATTTTGATTGGTGACGCATGTAATCCAGTAATATTTGCCCGCGGTTGCCATCACGATAATCAGGATGAATAGCCACGCACGCCATCTCCGCCATATGATCTTCCGGGTATGCGTAAAGCGCTGCGCAACCGATAATCAGCCCGTCTTTTTCAATAATGGTAAATCGGTGGATTTCTTGCTCTAGCTGTTCTCGAGAGCGGCGCACTAAGATGCCTTGTTCTTCAAGAGGGCGAATAAGGTCAAAGATGCCGCCAATATCGTCGATCTGAGCTTGTCTTACTTGCTCGGCACTAGCCATGACCACTTGGGTTCCAATACCGTCAAAAGAGAACAACTCTTGGATTAATGCGCCATCTACCTTGTAGCTGATTAGATGACAACGAGGCACACCAGCTCGACAAGCGGAGATCGCTCCTTTCAAGAAGCGCAGTGTTCCTGTGCTCATGTCTTCGGCAGGATTTTGAGATTCCGTTAATCGTTCTAGAATTTGCTTGGCATCTTTAGGGAAGAGTTCGGCGAGCACGTTACCGCGTTCATCTGTTACCCCTTGTTCGGAGCAGAAGCCAATCAGCTTGTCGGCCTTTAGACGAATAGCAACTTGGGTAGCGACCTCTTCAGAAAGTAGGTTAAAGCTTTCGCCTGTCACGGAGCTGGCAATAGGGCCAAGCAGTACAATTGAACCTTGGTCAAGCGTGCGATTGATCCCTTCGATATCGATTCGACGAATACGCCCGCTGTGGCAATAATCCGTACCGTCATCCACGCCAAGCGGTTGAGCCGTAATGAAGTTACCACTCATAACATTGAGTTGAGTGCCTGCCATCGGCGTGTTGTTTAAGCTCATTGAGAGGCGTGCGGTGATGGCAAGTTGAAGCTGTCCAGCAGCCTGCATAGCGACGCCCAAAGAATATTCATCAGTGACCCTAATATTCTTGTGATAAGGCGTATGGCAATCTTGCTTGGCGAGCAATTGGTTGATCTGCGGTCTTGCCCCGTGAACGAGAACAATCTTTACTCCAAGGCTGTGGAGCAAGGCTATATCACTAATAATGTTACCAAAGTTCCTGTCGGCAACGGCTTCGCCTCCCAGCATAATGACCATGGTTTTGCCACGGTGAGCATTTACGTAAGGGGTTGATTGTCTGAAACCTTTTACTAGCGCTGTACTTCTTAATTTCACAGAACAAGTCCATTTTGTTTATTTATTCGATAATTTAGCATTTAAATTCAAATGTAAACAACACCTTTTTGGAATAAAGCGCAAACTATTCTTATCTAGGCTTCAATATATAAACTGTCTCAGTGTAGAATGCGCATAGCATCCTTATGAGTAGTCACCGAATGCAACAAGCTCCAGCAACAAAGAACAAAATCGATGAGATAACCAAAGGTCTCTACAGCGAAGCTGATCAGCGCAATCAATCTAAGTTGAAGCGTAAGATCATTGAACGCTGTTTAATGGTTCTAGCCTTAGTGGGTTCGTTTGCGGTGGTTTCTTTGTTCGGCGATGTGCTTTCCCGAGTGCAAAATGCGGCGACGCCCGACAATCTGATATACGGCACTTGGATAGAGCAAGATGTTGCACATTATGCGACCGATGAGTTTGTTCTGAATGCTAATGGTGTGTCAGTTCGTGGGTCTGTTGTTTCGACGAGCTTTGACTTTGATGGAAACTACTTTGAATACAAGGCGGGTGATAAAACCTATCGCTTCCGCATGACCAATTCTGACAATACAGAAATGGTGCTCGATTCTGACAGTCACTACAATCCCATCTTCCGCCTTAAGGGCCATATCGATAACTCCGTCCGATAGGTTATCTTCTTGTAAACTCTTACAATCTAAGATTGTGTTATCTGACTGTTTTTGTCATCCTCGATGCATAGAATTTTTAGGATGACTCTTGTGATTAAAAAATGGCTTCCCCTTGTCGCTGCCTCTTTGTTATTTGGCTGTGCTCAACCCACTGATCTTGCTCAGCAACACCTTGATGACGAATTTCCTCGTACCTTGAATAAGGTCGATCAGGTTGAATCCAATAAACCAAGAGACTACACCGCATTTGCAGAACAAGCTGAGATGGTGGTTTCTAAATCCCCTTCGATGGCTAAAATCTATGAGCCGCTTTATCAACAACTCAATGAGTGGGCGATGCTGAGTGGAGATCCAAGCGAGCTAGCGAATTTTGGCGTTCAAACCGCCCAACTAGGTGGTGGTGATAAACAAGGCAATGTTTTGTTCACGGGCTACTTTTCTCCTGTGATGGAGCTGCGCCACGAAGCGAATGAAGAATACCGTTACCCTGTTTACGGGCTTCCTAAGTGTGGCAAAGAGTGTCCAACACGCGAAGAGATTTACAACGGCGCATTAGAAGGTCAAGGCCTTGAGTTAGGTTATTCAGCAAACCGCATCGACCCATTTATGATGGAAGTGCAGGGCAGTGGATTTGTGCACTTCGGTGATGATGACACGCTGCAGTATTTCGCCTACGCGGGTAAGAATAATAAAGCTTATGTGAGCATTGGCCGTGTTCTGATTGAACGAGGCTTAGTTCCACGCGAAAAAATGTCGCTAAAAGCAATCAAAGAGTGGGTATTGGCAAACGATCCTGAAGTAGTGAAAGAGCTGCTTGAGCAAAACCCTTCTTTCGTTTTCTTTGAAGCGAGAGACGACCTATCGGTAATGGGCAGCGCGGGCATTCCTCTATTACCTATGGCGGCGGTAGCGGGCGATCGCTCTATCTTACCTATGGGAACACCGATTCTTGCTGAGGTTCCACTACTGAATGCTGATGGTACTTGGAGCGGCGCTCATCAACTAAGACTGCTATTGGTTTTGGATACGGGCGGCGCGGTTAAGCAAAACCATTTGGACCTTTACCACGGCATGGGCCCTCGAGCGGGTACAGAAGCGGGCCATTACAAGCATTTTGGTCGTGTGTGGAAGCTCGGTTTAGATGGCAGCGCAACTGAAGCGCCTTGGGCTTTGCCTCCTGAAAAGGTTGAGTAAGCTACAATAAAATAGGGCATTGAAAGCGAATCGCTAATCCCCTAGACTTTTTATTCAAGAGTGCGTATAAAACGCACTCTTTTCTTTTTCTCAGAAATAAATTGGCGGCAACAATGCGTGAATTGACCACTCCAGCTTCAGAAAACTATGACCAACGATTTGGTGGCACTCGTCGCCTATATGGCAATAGTGAAGTCGACATACTTAGAGCTGCACACGTGTGCGTGATCGGTATTGGCGGTGTAGGTTCATGGGCTGTTGAAGCGCTTGCTCGTACTGGTTTAGGTGAGCTGACTTTGATCGATATGGATGATGTGTGTGTGACCAACATCAACCGTCAGATCCACGCAATGTCGGGTACCGTTGGTAAAAGCAAAATTGAAGTGATGGCAGAGCGCGTTAAGCTGATTAACCCTGAGTGTAAAGTTAACCTGATTGACGACTTTATCGGCCCTGATAATCAGGCTGAATACCTATCGAAAGAGTTCGACTTTGTATTAGATGCGATTGACAGCATGAAAGCTAAGGCTTCACTGTTGGCTTATTGTCGTAGCAACAAAATCAAGGTGATCACTACCGGTGGTGCGGGTGGTCAAATCGATCCCACTCAAATCAAAGTGGCTGATCTGACGAAGACGATTCAAGATCCGCTCGCGAAGAAGCTAAAAGATACCCTTCGTCGTCATCATAATTTCCCTAAGAATCCAGCACGTAAGTTTGGTATCGATTGTGTGTTCTCAACTGAACAGCTGAAATACCCTCAAGCTGACGGCAGTGTATGTGCTGCGAAAGCGACAGCAGAAGGTCCAAAACGTATGGATTGTGCGACGGGTTTTGGTGCAGCAACGGTTGTAACCGCGACGTTTGGCTTTGTGGCTGTTTCACGTATCGTCGAAAAGCTGATTCAAAAGCACGCTAAGTAACGTCTTTTACTCAATTAACAATCGACTGGATATTAAAATGACCACATTCCCAAGCTCTCCATTCGGCACTGAAATTACCAGTGATGATATCGTCGCGAAGATGCAGACATTCAGCGGCTGGGAAGACCGTTATCGCCAAGTGATTCAATGGGGTAAGAAACTGCCAACGATGCCTGATGAACTGAAAAGTGAGCAGGTGATTGTCTCTGGCTGTGAAAGCCAAGTGTGGTTGGTTTCTCAAAATATCGACGGTGTTTGGCACTTTTGTGCTGATTCTGATGCTCGTATTGTGCGCGGTCTGATTGCATTAGTGATGGCTGCGTATGATGGAAAAACATCAGAGCAGGTTCAAGCGTTCGATATTGATGGTTACTTTGAACAAATCGGTCTAATTACCCACCTTAGCCCATCTCGCGGGAACGGATTAAAAGCGATCGTTGCTCAAATCCAAGAGCTAAGTGCTTAATATCTCTTAGATACACAGAAACGAAAAGGGTTGACGCTAAACGCCAACCCTAAATAATCTCGCTACAGCATATCAACAGCTTTTTCTATCGCAACGATAAGCTTATCAACGTCATCCATGTTGTTGTAAATACCAAATGAAATTCGAACCGTTCCTTTTACATTAAGCGCATCCATTAATGGGTGAGCACAATGATGCCCTGCACGTACCGCGATCCCTTGCTGATCCAACAGTGTCGCAATGTCTTGATGGTGAACACCATCCATCACAAAAGTAATCACACTTGCGTTGGGTTGATACCCTAAAACCTGAATGTCATCCAGTTTACTGAGCGCAAGGTAGGTCTCGTGTTGTAGCTGGTGGATATGATTTTCGACATCTTGCTGTGCAAAACCACGTAACCATTCTATTGCAGTGCTTAATGCTATCGCTCCGGCCACATTTGGCGTGCCCGCTTCAAATTTCCCCGGCAGTTCTGAAAAAGTGGTGCCAGAAAAAGAGACGCGCTCAACCATTTTGCCACCACCGTGCCAAGGTGGCATCGCTTCGAGCAATTCAAGCTTGCCGTAAAGCACACCGATACCCGCAGGGGCATAGAGTTTGTGCCCAGAGAATACGTAGAAATCCGCACCTAAAGTAGCAACATCAATAGGCTCATGAACGATCCCTTGCGCGCCATCGACCACAACAATCGCATTCATCTTGTGTGCTTTTTCTATGACAGCTTCAATTGGCTGACGAGAACCCGTCACGTTGGTTATCTGAGCCAATGCAACAATCTTGGTTCGTTCATTTAAAAGCGTATCAAACGCGACTAGGTCAAATTCGCAACCTGATGTCATCGGTACTTTAACGACTTTAGCGCCGGTTTGTTCTGCCACAATTTGCCAAGGGACAATGTTGGCGTGATGTTCCATTTCACTCACTAAGATCTCATCGCCTGGCTGAAGAGTACTTCTTGCGTAGGTTTGAGCAATTAGGTTAAGTGCTTCGGTGGCACCGCGAGTCCAGATAATCTCTTTTGAAGATGTAGCGCCAATAAACTGAGCGACCTTATCTCTTGCTGCTTCAAACTTGCTGGTGGCGTGCGCGGTTAAACTATGACTGCCACGATGAACATTGGCATTCTGCTTGGAGTAATATTGGCTAATGGCATCAATAACTACCTGAGGTTTTTGTGTCGTTGCCGCGCTGTCTAAGTAAATCAATGGTTGTTGATTGATGGTTTGTGATAGCGCAGGAAACTGCTCTCGGATGTGATTGATATCAAGCATCTATTCTTACCTAAAATCTTGGAAATTGGTGCCAGCGTTATGCTTAGCTGTATTGTTATTTTATCGCGACTTGTTGACAGTTGCTGACTAATCTTGATGATTCCAGCTATTTTCTTGCTCTTTGACCTGATCGAACAGTTTTTGGTTAACGGGAACTTCTATCTGATGCTTAAGCGCTGTTTTTATTAGGTGTCCAGTGATGAAGTCGATCTCTGTCTTGCGTTGGTAAAACATATCCTGCTTCATGGATGAGTTGTTTTGAGCCGTGGCTTGGATGACCTGCTTGACACTTGCTTCTAATCCGTCGAATGAACAAGCGATCTCTTCGGCCTGCATAACTAGTGTTAGCTCTTCAACGATAGAACTTAAAATACCCTCAAACCTTTGGTCTGCAAGTTCGCCGTTCTTGATTTGTTCCAACCCAGTGAGTGGGTTGATAGCACAATTGATGGCGAGTTTAGTCCATAGTGCGGATGTTATCTCTGGGTTCCAACTCACAGCGGGGAGAGCATTATCTAAGACATCAACTAAAAACGTGCACTGTTGACCCGTTTGGTTAAAAGTACCCAATTGAGTTTGCCCCAATCCAGTATGAGACACATTGTTTCGGTTGGGTTTGAATGCTGCTTGAGTTGTCGTCGCCAATACTATCGGGTGATCATCAATTTTAGTAGCAATGTTATCGACCGCACCCATTCCGTTATGCATGAACATGAGAATGGTGTCAGAGTCGAGGTATTGAAGTAACGGAGTAGTGGCTTCTTCTACTTGCCAAGCTTTGACTGTGAAGATCACTAAGTCACTCGTTGATAGCTTTTCGATATTGTTATTACTGAAGGAAAGTGAAGTTTGCTCATCAAGTGTTAGGTCAATTGAGGTTTCAGGGGAGCGACTCCACAACGAGACATTATGACCAGCTTGAAGCAATTTAATCGCCCATAAAGAGCCGATAGCTCCTGGTCCAACAATAGTGATGTTCACAGTAATACCGAGATAAGAAAGTGATGCTGCAAGGATAGCGAGGCATTAAATGAAAGCAATAAAAAATGGCACCCGAGGGTGCCATTTTGGAAACTTTCTTAGAAGTTCTATTAGAACTTGTAAGTTACTGCTACGTAGTGACCTACGCCTGAAGTACGACCGGCGAAACCGCCATCTTCTAAGCCGTAAACAGTTTCGTATGCTTTTAGACCGTAACCTACAGCGTAACGATCTGAGTGCCAGTAGATACCGTTATACATAGCGCCGCCACTGCTTTCTGCACTGTATTCATCTTTCATACCAAATTGCCAATCGATGTAACCTTGGTAAGAGATGAATGAACCATTTTCGAAGAAGTAGAATGGTTTGAACCAGTTTGCAGAAACTTGGTAGCCGTTCCAGTCTTTAACGTTTGAATCGTAGTTACCGTAAAGGTTTAGGCCAATTTTACCTAACCAAGGAACCATTACGTCAGAACCTAGACCAACTTTTTGCTGGTTAACACCAAAAGTAGTGTCAGTTGTGTTAACTCCGTCCCAAGTAATTTCAGAGGCAACGTAAAGCTCTTGTACTGGACCAAATGAAAGGTCTTTGCCTGTCAACCCATCAAGAGACATACGAGGAGCAAATTTCATAAACATTTTTGCTTCGCTATCTGCTTTATCGCTACCTGGATCCGAAAGTAGGTTAAATACATCAACATAGCCATATAGGTCGAAGATTCCTGAACGACCGCCAAATTCCATTTCCATGTAATCATGGCTAGAGTTACCAGGCTTCTCGTTGAATGCACCCATAAGGTTGAACTGCATCCACTTGTAATCGTTTTTGTGGATGTCGCCGTCAGAATAATCCGCTGCCATTACTGGAGCAGAAGTTGCTGCAAGTAGGCCAAGAGTTAAAAGTGATTTACGCATAATGGAACTCTCTATGTTAAAAATGAATAACCCGCTAATCCGTGCGTGTTTATGATGTCCGAATGCCGAGCATAATAGCGATTTTGTTCTCAAATAAAAGTGAGACAGAGTGAAAACTACAATTATTAATTTGAAGTGGATCACACTAATGATCTAAATGATGGAACTTTAACGCGGCAATGCATCTTGATGCACCTCTAATTCTATTGATTTTGTGAAATTGGATTATTTTGTAGATAAATTGGTGAATAACCGCTCTAAGCAAACGATTATACTAAATAGAGTGATATGCATATCAAAATCAACAGTATTCTTTTCTAAGCGTTTTCTCTTAAAAAATGACTCATTCAAACCACCTCTTAATCTCGTCTTTGATCTATTTTTGACCAACAGCGTAGTGGAGTTGGAATCAATTGATGGACAACTCATGTGATGACTGCCTAGGGATTTGAACCTAGCTACTTTTTGAATCACGGAGAATTAAAGACAGTTCACTGCACTAGATTTTGAAATACTTTTTAAAGATTAGTTATTGGACTAATCATTTGTGTGACGAACTGGTCTAACTTTTTTGGAGAGAAGACCGATGAAATATTCACCTATACTCGCTGTAGCGATATCAGCCCTTTTCATTGTTGGGTGTGATGATGACGATGAACCAACAACTCAACTACAAGCTGTACATGCATCGCCAGATGCGCCTTTAGCTAACGTTTTAGTCAATAGCCAGGCTCGTTGGAGCGGTGTCGATTATGCTCAGGCATCCGGATACGCCTCAGTAGATCAAGGACAGACAACTCTTCAAGTCGATGTTCAACTCCCAGGTGACGCTGTTGCTACTGTTATTTCTCCAAGCCAATTCGATTTAAGCGGTGAATTAGATTACACCGTGATGGTTGTAGGCGACGCCGATGGATCCAACAATCCTGTAGAGGCTTTGGTTGTTACTCGCCCTGCTGCAGGAACGGCAACAAGTTCAAGCCTAGATGTGCAAGTAGTACACGCGGCAACAGGGGTTGGCGATGTAAATCTGTATGTCACTGGTCCTAGTGATCCATTGGGCGCACCGTTAGGGACTTTAGCTTATAAAGATTTTACTGACGTACTCAATATTCCAGCAGGGCAATACCGAGTGAGATTAGAAACCGTGAGCGGCAATGCTATTGCTTTTGACTCCGGAGAAATAACTCTGTCTGGCGGTAGCGAGCTAACGATCGCGGCTGTGCCAAGAGCTGACTCCAATAGCACTTCTCCAGTAAAATTGATGGTAATGGACGGTTCGGGCTCATCTTTAATCTACGACATGGCAGAAACTGCAGAAGTAAGAGTCGGTCATCTCGTTGATGGCGCCCCAGATGTAGATGTTTTTGTCAACGGAGCTGCATTTGCACCTCTTGCTGATTTGATGTTTAAAGAGATCCGCGGTTTTATCGATTTAGCCGCAGGAAGTTATGACATTGACATCTTTGCTGATGGCACTACAACCAATGCACTGATTGATGCAGATGGAGTCGCGGTATTTGCTGGTATGGATTACAGCATCTATGCAGTAGGGACGGTAACTCCACTGAGTTTGGAACCATTGGTTATTCCTGAAAACCGTCGTCCGGTTGCGACCAGCGCGGTGCTAAACATTACCCACGCCGCTGCTAACCCAATAGCGGCTTCGGTGGATATTTACTTAACAGAAAACGCGGGGATCTCTGGTAGCACTCCAGCGCTAAGTGATGTGAAGTTCAAAGATTATGCGAATGGCATTTATGTTGCGGCGGGGTCTTATTTTGTGACGATTACTGTAGCGGGTCAGCCGTCGGTTGTGGCTATCGACTCTGCGCCCGCAACCTTAGCTGATGGTGTAGTGTATCAAGTGGTGGCGATTGATGATTCGATGGGTACGGGTTTTAACCTAATTGTCAGTGAAACAACAGACTAGATCTGAAGACAGAACGTAGAAGAGGGTAGATCAATGCTACCCTCTTCTTATTTGTTTTCTTTGACTCTATTCTTGGTTAGTTTTGGCTTTCTCTAATAAATCCGTGAAAAAGTGGCGTAACGAGTAGAGCATGATCAAACTTGGAATCACCATAAGTGCGGTCAGTATAAAGAAGGTTGACCAATCATTGAGGTAATCGACCAATTCACCACTAAATGAAGCCAGTGTTGTTCGACCGAAGTTACCCAAGGATGCGAGTAATGCATATTGGGTTGCAGAGAAGGCCTGCCCAGTTAATAACGTTAAGAAAGAGACAAAAGCTACTGTTGAAAAGGCGGTCGTGAAGTTATCGACAATAATCGTTGCCAAGAACAGTGTTTCACTTGGGCCTGCTTGAGCGATCCATGCAAACATTAGATTACTGGCTGCCATGGCAACACCGCCAATCATCAGTCCGCGTACAATGCCGAATTTTACATTGAAGACACTGCCTACCAAAGTGAAGAATATGGTTGCGCCCCAACCAATTAACTTCGAATAGTGGCCGATCTGTTCGTTACTAAAACCTATCTCTTTATAGAAGGTGATCGACATACGACCTAAGAAGGCTTCACCTATCTTAAATAGGAATACGAACAGCAGTAGGGTGATGGCAACTTGAACTCCGTTTCGTTTGAAGAAGTCATAAAACGGTTCTAACACGGTAACACTGAACCAAGCCACGACTTTCGAACCGATAACCTTATTGTGGCGTTGCTGAGCTTGTTCTTGCAGGGCTTCGCGTTGTGTGTTTGGCTCTCCGACAAAAAGCGTAAACAACATTAGTACGACAATGACGCCTGCCATTCCGTAATACACACCATTCCAACCGATTGAGTCTGCGTTAATAAAGGCAAGGTAGCCTGGTAGAGAATACCCCGTCCACCAACCCATCACTGCCATTGCAGAAGCTTGCGGCAGCTTTGATGCTTCGGATTTTGGGAAGGTATCAATACGAAATGCATCAATCGCGATGTCTTGCGTGGCCGAGGCAATGGCAATAGCGAGCGCCAACATTGAAGTAAACGCCAAATTCTCTGCGGGATTGACGCCTGCGATGAATAAGGTACCGATTAAAACAATGGATTGGCAGAAAAAGATCCAACTGCGTCGCTGGCCGAGTATTGCGTGAAGCACCGGCAGTTTTACTCGGTCTACCAATGGTGCCCATAGAAAGTTAATCGCATACACGGCAAACACACTGCCAAAGTAGCCGATGGCAGCACGCGTTAAACCTGCATCTTTTAGCCAACCAGACATATTGGATCCAATAAGAACCCATGGGAAGCCACTCGAACAGCCGAGCATAAACACCCAAAGTAGGCGTTTATCTAGGTAGCTGCGGAAAGTCTGCATCCAAGAAAGAGAGGGAGTGCCTGATGACATAGGGCGTCCTTGTGTAGAAAAACGCCCTTAAGAAATAAGGGCGTTAGATTGGATTACTTAAGAAGGGTCACTTTAGTGATGACGATTGGGTCAACTGGTATGTCTGACATGCGGCCCATTCGCTTGGTTGGAATCGTTGCCATCTTTTGAACAACATCAAAACCTTCAGTTACTTTGCCGAATACAGCGTAGCCTGGGTTGCTACCTTTTGCGTTCAAGAAGTCATTATCAGAGAAGTTAATGAAGAACTGACGAGTTGCAGAATCTGGCGCATTAGTACGAGCCATCGCGATTGTTGCTGTATCGTTCTTCAAGCCATTGCTGCCTTCATTCTTGATAGGAGCGTAAGTTGCTTGTTGATTCATCTCTTGATCGAAGCCGCCACCTTGAGCCATAAAGCCAGGAATAACACGGTGGAAGATAGTGCCTTCGTAGCTGCCGTCTGCCACGTATTTTAGGAAGTTCTCCGCGCTAACTGGTGCTTGTTCTTGGTTAAGCTCAATAGTGAAGTCGCCTAATGTTGTTTCCACGTTTACTTTAGGACCAGCCCAAACGCTTACGCTCACTAGCATTAATGCGATAGAAGATAAAATACGACCCATTAGAAACGTTCCTTCATGTAAGTTTGTAGCTCTTGGTCGTTAGCGATCTCAGTAAGAACCAAGTTGATCACGTCATTAAGAACCATAGAGATGTCGTCGTTAGATGCACTCAATGCACCAGTGCGTGTTGCAGTGCCGTTGAATGTTTTAACTAGTTTGCCTTCAGGCGTTTCAGCGGTAACTTCAAGCGTTACTTTACCGTCCATTTTGTTTTCCATAATGGTGTGCTCTACGGTAACGAGTGCTTCTTGAATCTCTAAAACAATCGAGTTTTCACTGTTTACGCTCGCACGAAAACCTTGAGACTCTAACTGCTGTGCAACAGCATTTTCTAGAGAGATACGCATGTTTTGCTTAGCGTGAATTGGCTGAATGTTTGAACGGCCACTATCAACCAATGCAACATATTGAGCGGCACGAACATCTTTACTGGTTAGTGTGTATGTTTTGCCTTGTACAAGGTTGCTTGAGCTTAGTGAAGCTTCTGGCATTACATTGATCTGTTCTTGCTGAGGGGCTGAACATGCTGTCAAAGCCATAATAGAAGCAGCCAAAATCAGTTTTTTCATTCCTTTATCCTTTCTAAATTCACACCAGAAGCTCGGTATCTTAAATTCTTGTGAAGTCGTTTCTGCTTATTTATTAAAATTCGCAGGTTCTCTTGTTGCTTGTAATATCTCAAATTTTTGGTTTAGTTCAAGCGTTTCAACGTTAGCTTCACCAAATAGTCTTGCTAGTTTGACATCGTATCCGAGGTGTCGGTTGCCAATAACAATTAATTTGCCTCCATTGCTTAGAACATGCTTTGCATCACAGAACATTTGCCACGCAATGTGATCCGTAATCGCTTGTTGCTGATGGAATGGAGGATTACACATCACTAAGTAGGTGCTGTTTTTCTTGAAGCCATCTAAACAGTTGTTGGCGATGAACTGGAAGTTGCCTTCTTCACCAAGGTTATCTTTGACGTTTTGGCGCGCCGATTCCACCGCCATAAAGCTTTCATCCACACAGGTGATACGGGCTTGTGGGTTCAATTGCCCTGCTTTTACACTCAATACACCGTTGCCACAACCAAGATCGATGATATGACGTAGCTCAGGATCTTGAGGGATGTGCTCTAGCATATAGCGAGCGCCTTGATCGAGTGCTTCCCCTGAGTAAACATTTGGTAAATTTTTCAGGCGGATATCTTCACCGTCTACATCCCATTCAACAAAAGGCTCTACCGTTTGAATTGGCTGGCAGTTTGGAGATGAGAAGACTAAGCGGTGTTTTTTCTTCGCTAGTGATGTTTTGGTTTCGCCTAGGTATTTTTCGAACAGGTTAAGCGTAGAGGTGTGAATCTCTTTTACCTTGTTGACGCCGATCACTTGGCAGCCTTCAGGCAATGCTTGGCGTAGCTGGCTCAGTTGCCAGATTAGGTGACGATTTGTTTTTGGCAGCTGCATGATCACAAGGTCGATACCGTGTGGGATATCATCCATCGTGTTCAAGAAGTTCACTCGGTTACTTTGATTGCGCTGCAAGTTTTTCAGGGCACCGCGATGAGAGATAAATGAGTCGCTCATCATGGTGACATCATGATCTTTCGAGAACCAAGCGGATAGGGCACCGAAGCTGTCGTTCATGATCAGGATGTGTTTGCCAGGTTCGAGGTTCATCTCTTCAACATGACTGATCAGGTATTCGTCGCCCGCATCCCAAGCTTGAAGGGTTTCATTTGAACGTTTCGGGAAACGATGTAAGGTTAAAGTTCTATCGTGAAGGGTAAGTTCGGTTTTCATTGCTTGAGATACTTATGTAAGAAATAACAAAGATATTGTCTCAAATGCAGGCTGAACAAGATAGAAAAAACTCAACCAAACCTACGCCATTCGCTATCAAATACTCAGACAGTCGACCGCTTAGGGTTTATACTCATCCCACGGATAATGCCAATACGTTATTAAGGAATCACAATGATCCAAGAAGTTATCGAAACAAAATTGCACAATGAGTTTTCACCAAGTCATTTAAACGTGGTTAATGAGAGCTATATGCACAATGTTCCGGCCGGTTCTGAGAGTCATTTTAAAGTGATTGTTGTCAGTGATGTGTTTGAAGGATTGCGTCTTATTGCTCGTCATCGAGCGGTAAATAAAGCTCTTTCAGAAGAGCTAGCGAATAATATTCACGCACTGTCCATTCACACTTATACAAAAGATGAATGGATGAAGCAGCTCGATAACGTGCCAGACAGCCCTATGTGTATGGGTGGTGGCAAGTAACACAGCGAGCATATTGACAAAAGGTGGTGATGCCGCCTTTTTTGTCGCCAAACCTATGTGTTTTTCGTTGTTATATCACTCAAACTGATGGCAATTTGAACGACTAAAAATACCTACAATGAGTAATGTTTTTATTAACAGTGTTTCAACATAACTCGTAAAATAATAGTTTGTGACAGAGTATTAATCTCTTGTTTAAAACACGTTTCAAAAGCCATTTTATCTGTGCGGCTCGTCAAATTTATACATATTTGAGAGTCCATATGCTTCAAATCTCACCAAATAAACGCGGTATTCAAGTTATTGGTCATGGCATCAAGTTGTCAAAAAATGCTAGAATACGGCACCTGATAAATCTCACATAATATTTGTGATGAGTTTATTAATGTAATGTTGCGATTTTGGTATCTCAAATTTACCAAAACCGGACACTGTAATGTCGTGTCTAAGGGCGATTTTAAAACGTCCTGAATTTACGCAATTAAAAGAATCTTTTTCCCGATAAAGTAGTGCAAGTGCGTATGATTACAATAAAGAAGGGTTTGGATCTTCCTATCGCAGGAACTCCATCCCAGGTGATTAATGATGGTAAGTCCATCACTAAAGTCGCCTTGCTTGGCGAAGAGTACGTTGGTATGCGTCCTACGATGCATGCTCGCGTTGGTGATGAAGTGAAGAAAGGCCAAGTTCTTTTTGCAGATAAAAAGAACCCAGGTGTTGTATTTACTTCTCCAGCAAGCGGTAAAGTTATTGAAGTGAACCGTGGTGCTAAGCGTGTTCTTCAATCAGTAGTGATTGAAGTAGCAGGCAATGAGCAAATCACGTTCAATAGCTATGAAGCTAACCAACTAGCAAGTCTTGACCGTGAAACGGTTAAAGCTCAGTTAGTTGAGTCTGGCGCATGGACCGCTTTGCGAACTCGTCCGTTCAGCAAGGTTCCAGCAGTTGATTCTGAAACTCAGGCTATTTTCGTTACTGCTATGGATACTAATCCGCTAGCAGCTGAGCCAGAATTAATCATTAACGAGCAGTCTGATGCTTTCGTTGCTGGTTTAGATCTTCTTTCAACTCTGACTAACGGTAAAGTGTACGTTTGTAAAAAAGGTACTAGCTTACCTCGTTCAGCTCAGTCTAACGTTGAAGAACATGTTTTTGATGGCCCACACCCTGCAGGTCTTGCAGGCACGCATATGCATTACCTATACCCGGTAAATGCACAAAATGTAGCGTGGAGCATTAACTACCAAGACGTTATCGCATTCGGTAAGTTGTTCCTTACTGGTGAGATTTACTCTGAGCGTGTTGTTTCTCTGGCTGGTCCAGTAGTTAACAACCCTCGTCTAGTTCGTACTCAAATTGGTGCTAGCCTTGAAGAGTTGACGGACAGCGAGTTGATGCCAGGTGAAGTTCGCCTGATCTCAGGTTCAGTGCTATCTGGTGTTCACGCTTCAGGTCCACATGCTTACCTTGGCCGTTACCATCAACAAGTTTCGGTTCTTCGTGAAGGTCGTGATAAAGAGCTATTCGGCTGGGCTATGCCTGGTAAGAACAAGTTCTCTGTTACTCGTTCATTCCTTGGTCACGTGTTTAAAGGTCAGTTGTTCAATATGACAACGACAACGAACGGTAGTGATCGCTCTATGGTTCCAATTGGTAACTACGAGAAAGTAATGCCATTAGATATGGAGCCTACTTTGCTGCTTCGCGATCTATGCGCTGGTGACGTTGATAGTGCACAAGCACTTGGTGCGCTAGAGCTAGATGAAGAAGATTTAGCACTGTGTACCTTTGTATGTCCTGGTAAGTACGAGTACGGTCAGTTACTTCGTGAATGCCTAGATACAATTGTGAAGGAAGGGTAATTTTCATGGGCCTTAAAAAGTTTATTGAAGACATCGAGCATCATTTTGAACCAGGTGGTAAACACGAAACGTGGTTTGCGCTTTACGAAGCAGCAGCAACACTTTTCTACACACCAGGTACTGTTACAAAGAAAAGCTCGCATGTCCGTGATAGCGTTGATTTAAAACGTATCATGATCATGGTTTGGCTTGCGGTATTCCCAGCAATGTTCTGGGGTATGTACAACGCAGGTGGTCAGGCTATCGCAGCACTAAACCACATGTATTCAGGTGCAGAACTAGTTTCTATCATTGATGGTAACTGGCACTACTGGCTAACCGAAATGCTTGGAGCCTCCTTAGGGGCCGATGCAGGTTGGGGCAGTAAGATGCTCTTGGGTGCGACTTACTTCTTACCTATCTACGCAACGGTATTTATCGTTGGTGGTTTCTGGGAAGTACTGTTCTGTATGGTGCGTAAGCACGAAGTCAACGAAGGTTTCTTTGTTACTTCTATCTTATTTGCGCTTATCGTTCCGCCAACGCTTCCTCTATGGCAAGCAGCACTAGGTATTACCTTTGGTGTTGTTGTTGCGAAAGAGATCTTCGGTGGTACGGGTCGTAACTTCTTGAACCCTGCTCTTGCTGGTCGTGCGTTCCTGTTCTTTGCATACCCTGCACAGATTTCAGGTGACGTAGTTTGGACTGCTGCAGATGGCTTCTCTGGTGCAACAGCGCTTAGCCAATGGGCTCAAGGCGGCGGTAGTGCACTAATGAACGTAACATCAGGTGAAGCAATCACTTGGATGGACGCATTCATTGGTAACATTCCAGGTTCTATCGGTGAAGTTTCAACGCTTGCACTTATGATTGGTGCAGCAATGATTGTTTACATGGGCATTGCGTCATGGCGCATCATTGCGGGTGTAATGATCGGTATGGTTGCAGTATCAACACTATTTAACGTGATTGGTTCTGACACTAATGCGATGTTCAGCATGCCTTGGCATTGGCACCTAGTTTTAGGTGGCTTCGCGTTCGGTATGTTCTTCATGGCGACTGACCCAGTATCAGCTTCATTTACCAATAAAGGTAAGTGGTGGTACGGCATCCTAATCGGCGCAATGTGTGTAATGATTCGTGTAGTTAACCCTGCATACCCAGAAGGCATGATGCTTGCGATTCTATTCGCAAACCTATTTGCTCCTCTGTTTGACCACGTTGTAATCGAGAAGAACATTAAGCGGAGACTAGCGCGCTATGGCAAGTAATAACGATAGCATTAAAAAGACGCTGTTTGTTGTTATCGCATTGAGCCTAGTGTGCTCAATCATCGTTTCAACAGCTGCAGTTGTTCTTAAACCTAAGCAACAAGCTAACGCAGTTCTGGATCAGCAAACTAAGATCCTTGAAGTTGCGGGCATTGAACTTGCGGGTAATATCCCTGAACTGTACGCAGAGAACATTGAACCTCGTCTAGTTGATTTCGCTACTGGCGATTTCGTTGACGGCGATGCTGCTGCATACGACCAACGTAAAGCGGCAAAAGATCCAGCTCAGTCAATCAAGCTTTCAGCTGAAGATGACATCGCTAAGATCCTTCGTCGTGCTAACACGGGTACTGTATACCTTGTGAAAGATGGCGCTGAAACTTCTAAAGTTATCATCCCTGTTCACGGTAACGGTCTATGGTCAATGATGTACGCATTCGTTGCGGTAGAAACTGATGGCAACACAGTTTCTGGTATCACTTACTACGAGCAAGGTGAAACTCCTGGACTTGGTGGTGAAGTTGAGAACCCATCTTGGCGCGCTCAATTCGTTGGTAAGAAATTATTCGACGAAAACCACAAACCTGCTATTCAGGTTGTTAAAGGTGGCGCTCCTCAAGGTTCTGAGCACGGTGTAGATGGCCTTTCTGGTGCAACACTGACTAGCGTTGGTGTTCAACATACATTTGACTTCTGGTTAGGTGATATGGGCTTTGGTCCGTTCCTAGCAAAAGTTCGTGACGGAGGTCTGAACTAATGTCTAGTGCAAAAGAAATTAAAAAGAGCATCTTAGCGCCGGTGTTGGACAACAACCCAATCGCGCTACAGGTTCTTGGTGTGTGTTCTGCTCTTGCGGTAACCACTAAGCTAGAAACAGCATTTGTTATGACTATCGCGGTAATGTTCGTTACTGCTCTGTCTAACTTCTTCGTTTCTTTGATCCGTAACCACATTCCTAACAGTGTGCGTATCATCGTTCAGATGGCAATTATCGCATCACTAGTAATCGTGGTAGACCAAGTGCTTAAAGCATACCTATACGATATCTCTAAGCAGCTATCTGTATTCGTAGGCCTAATCATTACTAACTGTATTGTAATGGGTCGTGCTGAAGCATTCGCAATGAAGTCTGCGCCAATCCCATCTCTAATCGATGGTCTTGGTAACGGTCTTGGTTACGGTTTCGTTCTTATCACTGTTGGTTTCTTCCGTGAGCTTCTAGGCTCTGGCAAACTATTTGGTATGGAAGTACTACCTCTAGTGAGCAACGGTGGTTGGTATCAGCCAAATGGCTTGATGCTTCTAGCACCTTCTGCGTTCTTCCTAATTGGTTTCTTGATTTGGGCAATTCGTGTGTTCAAACCAGAACAAGTAGAAGCGAAGGGGTAAGGTAGTCATGGAACATTATATTAGTCTGCTAGTTAAATCGATTTTCATCGAAAACATGGCGCTTTCTTTCTTCCTAGGTATGTGTACATTCCTAGCGGTATCTAAGAAAGTTAAAACTTCTTTTGGTCTTGGTGTTGCGGTAGTTGTAGTACTTACAATCGCTGTTCCTGTAAACAACCTTGTTTACACACACATCCTGAAAGAAAACGCGCTTGTTGAAGGTGTCGATTTAAGTTTCCTTAACTTCATCGCATTCATCGGTGTTATCGCGGCACTTGTACAAATCCTAGAAATGGTTCTAGACCGTTTCTTCCCACCTTTGTACAACGCACTAGGTATCTTCCTCCCACTGATCACAGTTAACTGTGCAATCTTTGGTGGTGTATCTTTCATGGTAACTCGTGACTACAACTTTGCTGAATCTGTTGTTTACGGCTTCGGTTCTGGTGTGGGTTGGATGTTAGCTATCGTTGCTCTTGCGGGTATCCGTGAGAAGATGAAGTACTCTGACGTACCTCCAGGTCTTCGTGGCCTTGGTATCACGTTCATTACTGTTGGTCTGATGGCGTTAGGCTTTATGTCTTTCTCTGGTGTTCAACTGTAGGGTAAGCACCCAGTAATAAGGAATAACAAATGCAAAGCATTATTCTTGGCGTAGCGATGTTTACCATTATTGTATTGGCTCTAGTACTAGTGATTCTTTTCGCTAAGTCTAAGCTAGTACCATCAGGTGACATCACTATTGCTGTAAACGGCGACCCTGAAAAGGCGATCGTTACTCAACCTGGTAGCAAGCTACTTGGTGCCCTAGCTGGCGCTGGTATCTTCGTATCTTCTGCTTGTGGTGGCGGTGGCTCTTGTGGTCAGTGTCGTGTGAAAGTTAAGTCTGGTGGTGGCGACATCCTTCCAACTGAACTTGATCACATCACAAAAGGTGAAGCTCGCGAAGGCGAACGTCTTGCATGTCAAGTTGCTATGAAAACTGACATGGAGATTGAACTAGACGAAGATATCTTTGGTGTTAAAAAGTGGGAATGTACTGTTATCTCGAATAACAACGAAGCTACTTTCATCAAAGAACTTGCTCTAGCGATCCCTGAAGGTGAAGAAGTTCCGTTCCGCGCGGGTGGTTACATTCAGATAGAAGCTGAACCACATCACGTGAAATACGCAGATTACGATATTCCTGAGGAATACCGTGGTGACTGGGATAAGTTCAACTTGTTCCGTTACGAGTCTATCGTTAAAGAGCATTCGATCCGTGCTTACTCTATGGCTTCATACCCAGAAGAGAAAGGCATCATCAAGCTTAACGTGCGTATCGCGACTCCGCCGCCAAACAACCCTGACGTAGCTCCTGGTGTGATGTCTTCATACATCTGGTCTCTTAAAGAAGGCGACAAATGTACTATTTCTGGTCCATTTGGTGAGTTCTTTGCTAAAGACACAGACAATGAAATGGTATTCATCGGTGGTGGTGCAGGTATGGCGCCAATGCGTTCACATATCTTCGACCAACTTAAGCGTCTTAACTCTACTCGTAAGATGTCTTACTGGTACGGTGCACGTTCTAAGCGTGAGATGTTCTACATTGAAGATTTCGATGGCCTAGCGGCTGCAAACGAGAACTTCGTGTGGCACTGTGCACTGTCTGATCCTCAACCAGAGGACAACTGGGACGGTTACACAGGTTTCATCCACAACGTACTGTACGAAAACTACCTGAAGGATCACGAAGCTCCTGAAGATTGTGAGTACTACATGTGTGGTCCACCGATGATGAACGCTGCTGTTATCGGCATGCTGAAAGATCTTGGTGTAGAAGATGAAAACATCCTACTAGATGACTTCGGTGGTTAATCCACTTAAGTGATTGATATTATGGCTGACTCCTACGAGTCAGCCATTTGTTTTTCTAAGACAGCTTTTGACAACATACTGGCTTATATAAGAAAGAGTAAGGCATTCAAAATACCTATTTTTTACTCTTATTTTTCCTTATATAAATCCTCAACATTAGACAGGAGTAAGCAAGTGAGAATTTGGCTTGTTGCATTAACTTCTTTGATTTTTCTTGCGGGCTGTGAGCAGTCAAGAGAGCAAGTGCATTTGAGTGGCCCAACGATGGGCACGAGTTACAATATTAAATACATCAATGGTGATGAATTTCCTGAGTCTAATGAAGTTCATACAGAGATCGATCGTCTACTTGAAGAAGTAAACGACCAGATGTCGACTTACCGTGAAGATTCCGAATTAAGCCGTTTCAACCAGCATAAAGGTGCGGATGCGTTCGAAGTATCTGAGCAAACAGCGACGGTTGTGAAAGAAGCGATTCGTTTGAACGGTCTTACTGAAGGAGCTCTGGATGTAACGGTTGGTCCGTTAGTTAACTTATGGGGTTTTGGTCCTGAAGCTCGTCCTGAAGTTGTGCCATCAGATGAAGAGCTGGCGGCTCGCAAGGCTAAGATTGGTATCCATCATCTTAGTGTTGAAGGCAACATGTTGAAGAAAGACCTACCTAACCTGTATGTCGATCTATCCACGATTGCAAAAGGTTGGGGTGTTGACGTCGTCGCTGACTACCTTGATTCTATCGGTATTCACAACTACATGGTTGAAGTCGGTGGCGAAATTCGTCTGAAAGGTTTAAACCGTGAGAACGTGGGCTGGCGTATCGCGATTGAGAAACCAAGCGTTGATGAGCGTAATATCCAAGAGATCATCGAGCCGGGTGATATGGCTATCGCAACCTCTGGTGATTACCGTAACTATTTTGAACGTGATGGTGTTCGTTACTCACACATCATCAACCCTGAAACAGGAAAGCCTCTTCACCATAAAGTGGTTTCTGTGACTGTTTTAAACCCGTCTTCAATGACTGCAGACGGCTTATCTACGGGCCTTATGGTCTTAGGTGAGGAAAAAGGAATGGAAGTCGCAAACCAACATAACATCCCAGTGTTCATGGTGGTAAAAACAGCAGATGGCTTTAAAGAAATTGCTTCTGAAGCATTTATGCCATACTTAGGTAAATAAGGTAAGCGAGATAATTATGAATACATTTCTGATTACATTTGGTGTTTTTCTTGCAGTAATCGCAGCGATGTCAATTGGCTACATTATCCAAAAGAAAGTTGTGAAAGGTAGCTGTGGCGGTTTGGGTGCTGTTGGTATTGATAAAGTATGTAACTGCCCTGAACCTTGTGACGCGCGTAAGAAGCGTGAAGCACGTGAAGCTTACCGTGAAGAGAAGCTGGCTGAGCGTCAACAAAAAGAAGCGGCTTGGAGTAAAGACCGTATCGCTTAATTGGTGACAGTCATAGGGGATAGAGCTATCTATGCCCTCAAATTGAAAAGCTCAAGATTATCGTCTTGAGCTTTTTTAGTTTTGAGGTCTAGCAATTAATCTTGGTATACCAAAAATGGAAACAGAGGCGAATGACTATTGTTCGATTTGCATGCTGTTACGCGCAAACACTAGTTGGTTTCTACCTTGCTCTTTTGCCGTATAAAGAAGCTCATCAGCGGCTTTGATCTGCTCATCTAGCTTCGCGTCTAAATCGGTTACGCCGATACTGATACTGACCTTGATTCTTTGAGAGTCATGCTCAACAACATGGCTTTCAATGGCTTCTCTCATGGACTCTAAGTTGTCAACAAAGCTCTCAAACGAACCACACGACTGAATACAAAATTCTTCGCCACCGAAGCGTACAGCAACATCATCTTTAAAATGGTCTTTGATGATCTTGCCGACTTCCACGAGGACTGCATCACCACCATCGTGACCGTAGGTGTCGTTCACTTTCTTGAAGAAGTCGATATCCATCATGGCTATACTGCGCTGCTCACAACCTTTACATGTTTGATTGAACAGGTAACGACGGTTCCATAAGCCAGTAAGAGCATCCTCGTTGGCATGTCGAAATAGCTCGTTGGCCGCTTCTTTCATATCAAGCAGTTGATGGATACGGCAAAAAAATTCTTCTTGGTTAAAAGGCTTGTAAAGGAAGTCGTTAGCCCCCGCTTTAAGGAATCGAGCTGTCATGGTGCGATCATCGCTGCCTGATAACCCTAGAATAGCCAACTGGTTTCTGTCGTGATCGCGTCGTATCTCACGGATCATCGCTATACCGTCTTTCTTCGGCATATCATGGTCTGTAACAACGAACGTAATATCGGGATCGTTATGAAGGAGCTTTAATGCTTGTTCGCCATCTTCGGCTTGGATAGTTTGGATATATTGGTGTTCTAGAAGTTGAGCTATGTAACGGCGAACGACCGCTGAATCATCGACAACCAATGCTTTGTGATGGCGATTATTCGAAATTCTTTGAACCAGGGGAAGTAGGTAGCTTACTGATGACATACTGTCTTTAAGTATGTAATCGATAACGCCTTTGGCTAGGACTTGCTCTCGCAGTTGATTGTCGAACATCCCGGTCAGGACAATGATTTTCTGTTGATAGCCTAAGACGAGATCAATGATCTCGCCGTCTTGGCCGTCAGGTAAACAGTAGTCGAGGACTGCACACAAGAAATCCGTTTCTTGCTCTAAGATCGCTTTGGCTTCTTCTACAGATTCCGCCAACGCAACTTCATAGCCATCGTTCTTAAATTGTTGGTAAAGATAGTTTCTGAATGCGCGACTATCCTCTACCACTAGTATTTTTTCACTCAAAAGCGATCCCTACTTATAGACTAAATACTCGTTAACAATAGTATCAGAAGAGCTCATGGCTATTGAAGAGAAACCTCTTTAGCTGGACTCCAGATCATTTTAAATCTGAGAATAATTGATTATACTGTTCATAGATACAGTTGTAAGGTTGAGTTATTTCCAAATGTGCAGTTCGGACCAAGAGAAAGTCAGAAAAATAATCCATGTCGATATGGATTGTTTTTACGCGGCTGTAGAAATGCGTGATAACCCTGCTTACCGAAATCGCCCGTTAGCTGTTGGTGGGCATGAAAAGCAACGCGGCGTTTTGAGCACCTGTAATTATGAAGCCCGCAAGTTTGGTGTTCGCTCTGCAATGCCTACCGGAAAGGCCCTACAGCTTTGTCCTAATCTATTGGTTGTGCCGGGAAGAATGTCGGTCTATGTCGAGATATCTAAAAAGATCCGTGAAATCTTCTCTCGATACACATCAATCATTGAACCACTTTCCTTGGATGAAGCTTTCCTTGATGTCACCGATTCTAAGCGGTGTCACGGTTCAGCAACACTTATTGCCGAGTCTATTCGCCGTGATATTTGGAACGAACTGAACCTGACAGCTTCTGCAGGAATTGCACCGATTAAATTCTTGGCGAAAGTGGCCTCAGATCTGAATAAGCCCAATGGTCAGTTTGTTATCCCTCCACAAGACGTGCAATCAGTGATCGATGAGCTACCACTTGAAAAGATTCCCGGTGTCGGCAAAGTGAGCATAGAAAAGCTGCACCAAGCGGGTTTCTTTACTTGTAAGGATATCAAAGAGTCTGACTATCGAGACCTGCTACTCAAGTTTGGCCGTCAAGGTGCATCACTCTGGAAGCGCAGTCATGGCATTGATGATCGAGAAGTTATCATCGAGCGCGAGCGAAAATCGGTAGGTGTAGAGCGCACCTTTACCCAAAACATTTCAAGCTACGCAGAATGTTGGCAGGTAATCGAAGATAAGCTATTTCCTGAACTCGAGACTCGCTTAGAAAAGGCTAGTCCAAGCAAAGCGATCATCAAGCAGGGCATTAAGCTCAAGTTCGCCGATTTTCAACAAACCACGATTGAGCACATCCACGCCTCTCTCGATCGTGAACACTTCAAAGAGCTGCTTAGTGAAATACTGAAAAGACAACAAGGGCGAGAGATACGCCTACTTGGTTTAAGTGTAATGCTGCAACCCAAAGACCAAATGCGTCAGTTGAGCTTCTTTTAAAGATAATGAGTGAGATGAATACCGACTACGCTTCATAGCCTAGTCGGTTTTTTATAAGTAAGAATTACCTAGGAAGTTGTTTTACTCGCGCTAAGGTATCACTGAACGGTTGCTGCTCTAGCTTGCCGTAACCGACCATTTTACTGGCTTTGAGTTTGGTTGAAAGCGGGGTGGCGATTCCACATAAGAAGCGAGTAATTGCCTCGTCGGTAATCAGTTGTTGGCTCGCTGAAATAAACTCATGTATCCATGTCATCACCGTCTCATCATCGACAGGTTCAACATCAACGGTTGGTAAGATTGCCACTTCTCCTCGACATACAGAGCAATGACCACAGTTTGCTGGCGCTTTATCATCGGCAAAATAACTCGCAAGGCGTGAGCTTAGGCAAGTATCCGCCTCAAAGAAATTCAGCATTTGGTTAAGACGGTTTATCTCGCTGTGCTCTTTTGCTTTAAACAACTCAGTTAGACGCTCTGACAGCTGCATCATATCTTCTGAGGTATTGTGGATCGCATAGACATCCGTGATCTGTTTGCTTTCCAGTTCAATCCAACCTTGTTCATTGAAGTAGTCGATAGCCGCAATCACGCGCTGACGATCAGCTTGGAAATGAGTCCAAAGCGCATCGAAGTCGACTTGGCACCACACTCTTGCCTGAGGAGAGCATTGGAAAATCGCTTCGACAAATTGACGGCGTTCACTTTGGAACTGTTCGGTGATTTGCTGCTTCGGGCGAATGAACTTAAATTTGTAATCCGCAAAGTAGCTGTACTTTGGCTCAATCACGCCTTCAATTTCGAGATACACCAGCAGTGTTTTTAGCGGTAACTGACGAATGTTGGATTCACGTGATAGTTGGTTAAGCATGATCTCCCATTGATTAGAGCCAGAAGCGCCAATGTTTTGATTTTCGTAGATCTCTTTTAATACCGCTTGGATCGATATGTTGTCGGGTGTATCACCAAAAACGAAGTTCTCGAGTGTGCTTAAACCATGTTTGTTAGCGAGTAGAATACATTCAGACGCTTGACCATCTCGGCCAGCTCTGCCGATCTCTTGTGAGTAGTTCTCGATCGATTTTGGTAAATCAAAGTGAATCACTCGGCGAATGTTGGACTTATCTACGCCCATACCAAACGCAATGGTTGCCACGATACAGCTCACTTCATCATTCATGAATTGATGTTGAATTGCATCTCGGTTTTCAGGCTTAAGACCTGCATGATAAGCCACGGCATTAACGCCAGCGTTACGAAGTTGCTGAGCCACCATCTCTGCTGTTTGTTGAAGGGTGACATAAACAATAGTCGGAGCGAGAGAAGCTTGGTTGACGACATTGCTCAAGGTTTCTAGCTTGCTGGTTTGTTCGCAAGGTTGAATCGACAGGTCGAGGTTTTGACGATAGAACCCCGTAACCACAACGCGTTCCTCATCAATTTCAAACTTCGACTTCATATCTTGGATAACAGATGTCGTCGCGGTTGCTGTCAGTAACAGTACTTGAGGAATATTGAGCTGCTTTTGGTATTGAGGAAGCTTCAGGTAATCTGGTCTGAAGTTGTGTCCCCATTCTGAAATACAGTGCGCTTCATCGACCACAAGCAGTGAGATCGGCACTTGAGAGATAAACTGACGAAAGCGCTCGTTCTTCAAGCGCTCAACGGAGATCATGAGGATCTTTGTGTCACCGTTACGTACCGACTGCATGACCTGTTGTGTGGTTTGTCTGTCTTGGCTTGATTCGATTGCCGCTGCGCTAATGCCTTTACTGTGCAGGAAAGCGAGTTGGTCTTTCATCAAGGCTAACAGCGGTGATATCACCAAGGTTAAGTGCGGCAATTCTAATGCTGGTAATTGATAACACAGAGATTTACCTGATCCTGTAGGGAATATGGCCGCAGTCGAGTGACCAGATAGAACGTTATCAATGACTTGCTTTTGTCCATTACGCAGTGAGTCGAATCCGAATACTTGTTTTAGTTTCTGCTCAATCATTTATGTTCTACCTGAGTTATTAAGTGTCGTATTGATGCTAAAGCGGGCGCCTATTCATGATAGCGTCGCTTGATGAATCAAATGTCTTGCACCTGATTGTACCTAATTCTATTCTGTAGCTCCTATAGAAAAGCACCCCAATAGTATGAATAAGTCTGAGCTTCGCCAAATAATCATAGAGCAACTTGAATCCCGATTACGTATCGCACAATCTGCTACTCAACGCGCTATTGATGCTGCGACAGATGAAGAGACAGTGCCTGAACATAAGTACGATACATTGGCATTAGAAGCTTCGTATCTCGCCCATGGTCAAGCGGTGAGGGTACAAGAGTGTGAAGACGATATTCAGTGTTATCGTAACTTAGTGTTGCGTGATAGTGAGAAGGTTACGGTGAGCAGTTACGTTGTGGTCATTGACGAGCATGATCAATATAAACACTTTTTTATGGGGCCGAGAGTCGGCGGACTTTCTGTCACGTGGAATGAGAATGAGATTGCCATCGTGACGGCAAATGCACCTTTTGGCCAGGCTCTAATGGGTAAAGAAGTTGGTGATGAGATTGAGTTTAAGGTCGCAGATAAACAGTTTTGCTACGAAGTTATCTCTATCGACTAACTAACTGACTAATAGATATAAAACGTTTCTCTGACAAAGGAGCATATACCAAGGGTATAGTAATCTGTCAGATTGATGAGAGGATGTTATGAAAAACAATGTATTAATTGCATCACTAACAGCGGTTATCGCTGTTGTGAGCTTGCCAACGTTTGCTGCTCAGTGTCGAGTTGATTTGAAGAATGAACTACGAATTGATGACCAAAAAGTCGAAATCCATCAAGTGAATGGTGATACGGCCGTTTTTGATGATAACAACGACCTCTATATTCATGGTGAGAAGGTTGAGCTTGATGCCGACCAACAAGCGGCGATTGAAAAATATCGTGAGAGTATGAGTGAGTACATACCACGAGCTAAGCAGATGGCAAGCGAAAGTCTCGCATTAGCCAATGATGTGATTGATGATATTGCTGTTAGTTTAGACTCTCCAGAATCGTTTGATAACGTAAAAGAGTCGATGAAAACGTTTTTCGCAGACCTAGAAGCCCGTTACTACAAAGATGGCGAGCTGGTTTTGCCTGCAGACAGCTTTGAGTCGATGGCCAATGGTTGGTCTGAAGACTTCGAAAAAGCTAAAGAGATCTTTAACCAAGAGTTTATCTCTAGTGCTTTTAATGCCATGTCAGAAAAGATGAAGCAAGAAGGTGGGCTCAACCTTACGGAATTGACGGACAGCATGGCTGAACTCAAGCTGAAAGTTGAAGAGCGAATGAAAGAACACTCTCAACAAGTACAGGAGGAAGCGAATGAGTTCTGTGATTCACTTGATGAGATGGCAGAACAAGAGCAAGAACTGCATGAAATCATTCCGAACTTAAAAGATTACCAAGTCTTCACAATTTAATTCGAGTCTAGTGATGAATAGTAAGAGCACCGGTCGGTGCTCTTTTTGTTTGTATAAATGGAACCACACGGCGAGTATTTATCTCAATTCAATCCATTTCCTTCTTAAGCCTACTGCTTCGCTTTGTTGCTTATAATTGAACGATAAGACTGGTTTTTTGTTAATTTTGTTGTTCTAAATAGCGCATTGATTGTAAAAATCAGAGAATTGTTCATTTATTGGTTGTGCCTATCATTGCTTTTTATTACTGTACTTCTCAACTAGTTCACTGATTTTTAATGCGGGCGATATGGACCAACAATCTTCCTCTTCAAGAGAGCACTTTAGCTCTCGTTTAGGTTTTATTTTAGCAGCGGCTGGTGCAGCGGTTGGCTTGGGTAATATTTGGGGTTTCCCGACTCAAGTTGCTAGCAACGGTGGTGGCGCTTTCCTTTTAGTCTATTTGATCATGATCTTCGTGGTTGCTTTCCCTATGTTGGTGGTTGAGATGGCTATAGGCCGTCACGGCCAAGCAAACCCAGTTGATAGCATGCGATCTTTGACGACAAACCCTTTGGGTAAGAAAGTCGGTGAGTTTGTCGGTTGGGTTGGACTGAGTGTACCAAGCGCAGTGTTGGCGTTTTACAGTATTGTTGGTGGCTGGTTGATCTGTTTCCTAATTGGTGCGGTCGCGGATCTTATCGGCCTAGAAGCGATTGCTGATTGGTTTAAGGGCTTCAGTGTTGAGCGCAACGTATTTGGTACCGTCGCGTTCTATGTACTGACTATCTTGATTGTGCAGGGCGGTGTTAAGCAAGGCATCGAGAAATGGTCGACTCGTTTGATGCCTGCGCTGTTTGTTTTATTTGGCTTATTGTTTGTTTACATCATGACGCAATCTGGCGCGATGGAAGGCCTAAAACATTACCTTATTCCAGACTTTGAGAAAGTGTGGGATAGAAAACTGATTCTGGCGGCAATGGGACAGGGGTTCTTCTCACTCACTATTGGCGGTTGCTCGATGTTGGTTTATGGCTCTTACTTAAGCAAGAAAGAGAACCTACCAAAAATGGCGATGAACGTAACTCTGGTGGATACTGCTGTCGCTTTTATTGCTGGATTAGTGGTGATGCCAGCAATGTTTGTTGCGATGCAAAAAGGCGTTCAAATCTACGCTGAAGACGGCTCACTATTAAGCTCTGACACTCTAGTATTCACGGTTTTGCCGTTGATGTTTGATAGTTTAGGTGTGCTTGGACAGATCTTTGCGATTGTGTTCTTTTTACTACTAACGATTGCTGCACTGACTTCTTCGATTTCGATGCTTGAAGGCCCGGTTGCGCTAGTGAGTGAGCGTTTCAATACTAGACGAACGCCAACAAGCTGGGTGATTGGTGGTGCTATCGCGCTGTTTAGTGTGGTGATTGTTTACAACTTTGCTGCGATGTTTGGCATGGTAGCGATGATTGCAACTCAGTATCTTCAACCAGTCGCTGCACTGATGTTCTGTGTGTTTGGTGGTTGGGTATGGAGCCGAGCTTCAAAAGTGAAAGAGCTTGAACAAGGCAGTCCTGATTTTCAACTTGGTTGGTTTGGTAAGGTTTGGCCAATGTATGTGAAGTTTGTGTGCCCAATTTTGGTAGCAACGGTTATCTGGGCATCTTTCGGTTAATGCAGAACCCTATCTGGGCTTTTTGAAATTACCTCCTCTGAACTTGAAATATTAAGCACAAAGCCACTCATAAAGAGTGGCTTTGTTGTTTTTATATAAAGCTTAGTGGCACGAAATATAAAGCTATAGCGGCACGAACAAGATAGAAAAAAGGCGCTGAACATAATATTCAGCGCCTTTGCATTGTTCGTTAAGCAATCGTGATTACTTAATTTCCATACCTTGAGCTTGTAAGTCCGCATGGTAAGAAGAACGTACAAACGGGCCACACGCTGCGTGAGTAAAGCCTAGCTCTAGAGCAATCTCTTTCAGCTCATCGAACTCAGAAGGCGGCACGTAGCGTTCTACTGGTAAGTGGTGACGGCTTGGTGCTAGGTATTGACCTAGTGTCAGCATAGTCACACCATGTTCGCGAAGGTCTTTCAGTACTTGAACGATCTCTTCTTTTGTCTCGCCAAGACCCATCATCACACCTGATTTTGTTGGGATATCAGGGTGCTGCTCTTTGAATTTCTTCAGTAGATCAAGAGACCACTTGTAGTTCGCACCTGGACGCGCTTTACGGTATAGACGTGGCGCTGTCTCTAGGTTGTGGTTGAAAACATCTGGCGGGTTGTCTTTCATTAGGTCAAGCGCAACGTCCATACGACCGCGGAAGTCTGGAACCAGTGTTTCGATACGAATATTTGGGTTGAGTTCGCGAATCTCACGGTTACAGTCAGCAAAGTGCTGAGCACCGCCGTCACGCAAGTCATCACGGTCAACTGAAGTGATTACAACGTACTTCAGTTTCATGTCTTGAATTGTTTTAGCCAGTTTCTTCGGCTCTTCAGCTTCAGGAGCAACAGGACGACCATGGGCAACATCACAGAACGGGCAGCGACGAGTACAGATAGCGCCAAGAATCATAAACGTTGCCGTACCGTGGTTGAAACACTCGGCTAGGTTAGGGCAAGACGCTTCTTCACAAACTGAGTGCAGGTTGTTTTTACGCATTGCTGATTTGATTTCTTGAATACGATGGCTGTCTGAAGGAAGTTTAATCTTCATCCATTCAGGCTTACGTAGAACTTCTTTCTGTTCAGCAGGCATATTCTTTACGGGAATTAATGCCATTTTGTCAGCGTCACGATATTTAACGCCTTTTTCCATTTGGATTGGTTTGCTCATGATTTTATGCTTCTGCTGTAATGTTACTGGTGGCTTGAATGTCTACTTGGTCATAGCCGAGTAGCTCTACGAGCTCTTGTATTAACTGTTGCTCAACGTTTTCTAGTTCACTTGGTCCGCCGAGTTGGCTTACCTGCGCCATTTCCATACCTTGGTAACCACATGGGTTAATACGTAGGAATGGAGACAGGTCCATATCGACGTTGAGTGCTAACCCGTGGAACGAGCAGCCACGTCGAATACGTAATCCAAGTGAACAGATTTTCTTGCCATCGACATAAACACCAGGAGCGTCAGGTCGGGCAGCTGAATCTATATTGTAAGCTTTCAGAGTATTGATTACGAGGTTCTCGATATGAGTAACCAAATCACGTACTCCGAATTTCTTGCGGCGGATGTTAATCAGAAAGTAAGCCACTAATTGGCCTGGGCCGTGGTAAGTCACTTGGCCACCGCGATCGCTTTGTATTACAGGGATATCACCGGCATTTAATACATGCTCAGCTTTGCCTGCTTGTCCTTGAGTGAAGACAGGGTTGTGTTCAACCAACCAAACTTGGTCTAGGTCTTCTTCCGTGCGTTCGTCTGTGAACTTATGCATGGCTTTCCATACAGGTTCGTAATCCTGACGGCCTAATTTTTTTACGATTAGCTTATTTTGCAAAGCTGCACTCCCTCAAGGATTAATAAAGTGAACGCATTATAAACGCGAAACATGATTCTAACTACAGACGGACTGCAAGGTTTTTCAACTTTCTTTGTATTTATTGAAAATTAAGTTGAATGAATTTGAGCTAGATAGGGCGCTTTAAACAAAAACAGCGGCAATAAGCCGCTGTTTTTCATGTGTAATCGGAGATTACAGAACCATACGAACGATTTCGATCTCGCCCAGTTCTTTATAAAGAGTTTCTACTTGCTCAATTGAAGTCGCAGTAATATTGATAGAAACAGAGTGGTAGTTACCTTTCGCACTTGGTTTTAGCGTTGGGCTGTAGTCACCAGGAGCATGACGCTGGATCACTTCTAGTACTAGCTCAGTCAGTTCTGGCTTAGCGTGGCCCATTACTTTGTAAGTGAATGAACAAGGGAACTCTAAGAGGTCTTTTAGTTTTGCATCAGAATTGATGTTCATGATTAGCTCCAAAAGGCTAGACTCTCGCAAATTGGCGAAATGTCGATAAAAAGCGTGTTCGGTCAACAGACACGAGTAATAAGGCGGAATATTACGTGTAAATATCACCGAACTCAAGATCAACAAAAGCCGCACATGGCGGCTTTTGGTTCGCTAATGAGTAAATCATGAACTTACTCATTAGGTTAGCTATACAACAAGCTTGGGTTTTACCTAGAACAAACCTTTTGCTTGTTTAGAATAAACCCTTGAACAGAAGAACTAGGTAGTCCCATAGACGGCTGAATAGGCTGCCTTGGTCTACATCTTCAAGTGCTAGTAGTGGGTATTCAGCAACGTCTTCACCGTCTACTTGGTAGAATAGTTTACCAACTACATCGCCTTTGCTGATTGGCGCTTCTAGCTCTTTCTCAAGAACGAAGCTTGCCTTCAGGTTCTTAGCTTGACCACGAGGTAGCGTTACGAAAGTATCTTCGTCGACACCCAGTGCAACTGTGTCCTTGCTACCCATCCAGATCTTCTCTTCTACGAAGGTTTCACCGGCTGTGTGTGGTGCCACTGTTTCAAAGAAGCGGAAGCCGTAGCTAAGCAGTTTTTTGCTTTCTGTTTTACGAGCATTCGCATTCTTGGTACCCATAACTACAGCCACTAGGCGCATTTTGCCTTCTGTCGCTGAGCTTACTAGGCTGTAACCTGCATTGCTTGTGTGGCCCGTTTTGATGCCATCAACGTTCATGCTCTTATCCCATAACAGACCGTTACGGTTGTATTGGGTGATGCCGTTGTATGTGAATTTCTTCTCTGAGTAGATACGGTACTCGTCTGGTACGTCGCGAATCAGCGCCTGACCAAGTAGCGCCATATCGTAAGGCGTTGAGTATAGGTTCGGGTTGTCTAGACCGTGCACGTTAGCAAAGTGCGTGTCTTTCATGCCGATAGAGCTTGCCCAAGCGTTCATTAGGTCAACGAATGCATCTTCAGAGCCAGCGATGTGTTCAGCCATAGCAACACATGCGTCGTTACCTGATTGAATGATGATACCGCGGTTTAATTCTTCAACTTTAACCGTAGTGCCCACTTCAACGAACATCTTAGATGAATCTGGGAAGTTTTTAGCCCAAGCATTTTCACTGATTACAACATCGTCGTTTAGGTTGATGTTGCCACGGTCGAGCTCTTGGCCGATCACGTAGCTCGTCATCATCTTGGTTAAACTTGCTGGAGAAAGCTGAGTATTCATCTCTTTCTCTGCTAGTACTTTGCCTGAATGGTAATCCATCAGAACAAAACCTTTAGCGGCGATTTGAGGAGCATCAGGAACAACAATAGGAGCGGCGAATGACGATGTAGCTATCGTTGCAGAAAGAGCAACAGAAGTAGCAAAAATCGATTTAACAAGTTTATTAGATTTAATCATTTTAAATGCAATTATTTGGTGAACTATTCATATATTAACAGAATCACTCTGTCACACCAGAGCGCTGATTACCAGAAGTAACTGTTAGATTAATTAGCGAGTTAGGGTGTGTTTTTTTATATAAGCTGACGGGTAACCCATTAGCTTAACTTGTTCTAATTTCTCTTGAGTCAGAGCATAGTCATGAAATGGCCCAATCATCAGACGGTAGTTGTCATCATTTGGCTGCAAGAACGTTGCTACTTCTAGCTTTTCGGCTAGATCTTTCGCTAACTTTTCGGTCCTATCTTCATGTGGAGATGTTGCGACTTGAATAATAAATTGCGGTAAAGCAGCCTTTTTATTTGCGTCGGTTGGCATAGCCACAGTAATGACTTCAATCTCAACATTTGCCGTGCCGGTTCTCAACACATCGAGCTTGTAAGCTGCCGCATAACTAAGGTCAATGATTCGGCCTTCATGGAATGGGCCGCGGTCATTGATACGAACAATTGTCGTTTTGTTGTTGTCAGTATTCGTCACTTTTACATAGCTTGGAATTGGCAATGTTTTGTGCGCCGCAGACATCGAATACATGTCGTAGATCTCGCCGTTCGACGTTAAGTGGCCATGAAATTTCTTACCGTACCAAGAGGCTTTGCCTTTCTCAGTAAACCCTTCGGTCTTCTTTACGATCTTGTAGTCTTCGCCACGTAAAGTGTAATCCGTGTTACCACCTAAACTATAAGGTTCATACTGAGGGTGAGCATCCTCGAGATGCTCTACTGAGATCGGTGCGTCTGGTGCAATATCTGAATCAATATCGTAGCGGCCTGTTGGCTGCTTTGAAGAACAACCATTGATTAAAATCGCTAGCCCCAAGATAGAGACTATTTTTTTGATTGGCAGTTCTTCAACCAAGGATGCTTTTTTTTGAAACGTTGTAATAGACATCGATTAGGTCGCCTTTGAGAATGCTTTTCTGTGTGTATGTATCGACATTAAAATACCAAAACCAGCCATAAGGGTAACCATTGAAGTACCGCCATAACTGACTAGAGGAAGAGGAACACCAACTACAGGTAGAATGCCACTTACCATGCCAATGTTTACAAAAATATAAACGAAGAAGCTCAGTACAATACTTCCGCCCATCATTCGACCGAATGCGGTTTGAGCTTGGCTCGCAAGCACTAAGCCACGTCCAATAATAAACAGGTAGATCGCAAGCAAGAACAAGATACCGATCATGCCCCATTCTTCGGCGATGACCGCAAAAATGAAGTCGGTGTGGCGCTCTGGAATGAATTCTAATTGAGATTGAGTGCCTTGCAGCCAACCTTTTCCTGATATACCACCCGAACCTATCGCAATCTTACTTTGAATGATGTGGTAACCCGCACCTAATGGATCTGATTCAGGATCAAAAAGGGTTCTAACACGCACTTTTTGATATTCACGCATCAAGAAGAACCATAGGATTGGGATAAATGCCCCTAATGCGATTGCCGCGCTAGCAATGATTTTCCAACTGATACCAGCCAGGAATATCACGAAGATACCAGATGCGGCGATAAGGATAGATGTACCTAGGTCAGGCTGCTTTGCGATTAGAATCGTCGGTACAAACACCATCACTAGCGAGATCGCTAATGTTTGGAATGTTGGTGGAAGTGAGCGCTTACCGATAAATCGTGCCAGCATCAAAGGCACCGCGAGCTTTAATAGCTCTGACGGTTGGAATCGAACAAAGCCGAAGTTTAACCAACGCTGGGCGCCTTTAGAGGCTTCACCAAAGAACAACACGCCCAATAGCAAGATGACACCACCTACAAATAGCAGTGGTGCCAAGGTTTCATAAGTACGAGGTGAGATTTGCGCTAGGAAGATCATCACACCTAAAGACAGAGCCATGCGCATCGCCTGGCGGTCCATCATCGCAAGGCTTTGTCCGCTTGCGCTGTACATGATCAGCAGGGCAAAGCCCATTAAAACCAGAATGCCAAGCAAAAGCGGCAGGTCGATATGCAGCCTTTCGAATAGGGCTCTATTTCGTCCAGTTGAAGGATCAAGTTTCATTATTTAATTGGCTCACTTTGATAATCTTCTGCAAGGATAATATGGTCTAAAATCCTTCTTACTACTGGGCCGCCGTTAGAAGAACCGCCACCTGCGTTCTCTAGAACGATAGTCACGACGGCTTCAGGATCTTCAAAAGGCGCGTAACCCGTAAAGAGGGCGTGATCGCGTAAGTGCTCTGCGATTTCATCCGCGTTGTACTCTTCATCTTCTTTTAAGCCGAATACCTGCGCGGTACCCGATTTACCAGCGGTTTGGTAAGACATTTTCTGGAATGAACGTCTTGCCGTGCCTTTTTTACCGTGGTTAGCCAGCCTCATACCTTCCTGAGCGATATCCCAATACTTCTTCTTAACCCCGGTTAGCGGTGGGTAAGTTTCAATGTCCGACATGATTTGTTCATCGAATGGACGACCGTTATCAATGGTTGAACGAAGTAGGTGAGGTGCGGTTACTTCACCTTCATTGACCAAAACTGATGTGGCTTTTGCAATCTGCATGGGTGTTGCAGTCCAGTAGCCCTGTCCAATACCAACTGGAATAGTATCACCTTGATACCAAGGCACACGGTGTCTGGCCATCTTCCAATCACGAGTTGGCATATTGGCTTTGCTTTCTTCGTAGATATCGATGCCAGTATAATCACCAAAGCCGAACATCATCATCCATTTGGATATGCGATCAATGCCGAGATCATAAGCAATTTGGTAAAAGAAGGTATCCACCGACTCTTCAATCGCTTTTTCTATATCCACGACACCGTGTCCCCAACGCAACCAGTCACGGAATGGTCTCGTTTTTGAGTTTGGTATCTTCCAATAGCCTGGGTCATTGCGCGTAGTGTTTGGTGTAATAACACCTTCTTGCAGAGCAGCAACAGCAATGAAGGGTTTGATCGTCGATGCTGGTGGGTAAATCCCTAGCGTGGCACGGTTAACCAAAGGGCGGTTTTTGTCTTGAAGTAGCGCGTTATAGCCTTTAGACGAGATACCATGCACGAATGCGTTTGGGTCGTAGCTTGGGCTCGATACCATGGCTAACACGCCATTGTCTTTCGGATCGAGAACGATAGCTGAACCACGGCGGCCATCAAGTAACTTATGTACGTATAGCTGTAGCTTGATATCTAAGTTAAGTACGATATCTTTGCCTGGAACCGAAGGGACAAATTTGAGGGTACGAATCACTCGTCCACGACTGTTAACTTCGACTTCTTGGTAGCCAGCTGTACCGTGCAACATATCTTCGTAATAACGCTCAATACCCAACTTACCGATATCACGTGTAGCTTGGTAATTGGCGTCTTTTTCTTCTCGCATCAAGCGCTGCATATCACGGTCATTGATGCGCGATACATAGCCTATTACGTGAGTGAGCACATCACCGTAAGGGTAGAAACGCTTCAAAGTTCCCGTAACTTCAACACCTGGGAATTTGTGTTGGTTTACAGAGAAGACGGCAACTTGTTCTTCAGACAGTTGATTAAGAATAGGTACTGATTTAAAGCGTCGTGAATTACGACGATCACGATTAAAGCGCTCGATACGCTCTGGCGGGATCTCAATTAATGCTTGCAGACGAGCAAGCGTGTCATCCATATCTTTAATTTTTTCGGGTATGATTTCTAGATTGAAAACAGGACGGTTTTCGGCAAGAAGTATACCGTTGCGATCGTAAATCAAACCACGGTTAGGGGCGATCGGAACGACCTTGATACGGTTGTCGTTAGAACGAGTTTTATAGTCTTGGTATTGATTGACCTGAATGTTGTACAGGTTAACAACCAACATCGACATCATGACTATGATCCCCGCAAACGCAACAAAAGCACGGCTAGTAAATAGTCGTGCTTCTGCTTTGTAATCGCGGATTTGGCTACGTTTACGTAACATTAACGCTTATTCTCGATGATAAGGGTGGTTAGCAGTGATGCTCCAAGCTCGATACAAGCTTTCAGCCATGATAACGCGTACTAATGGGTGAGGGAGAGTAAGCGCAGACAGAGACCAACTTTGGTCTGCGGCCGCTTTACATGCAGGTGCTAATCCTTCAGGCCCGCCAATTAGGATAGATACGTCACGTCCATCCAGCTTCCAACTTTCTAATTGCTCAGCAAGTTGAGGTGTATCCCACTTTCTACCTGGGATATCGAGCGTGACAATACGGTTGCCTTTTGGAACTGCAGCCAGCATCGCTTCACCTTCTTTTTGAAGAATGCGTGCAATATCTGCATTTTTACCGCGCTTTCCTGCAGTAATTTCAATGAGCTCTAATGGCATATCGTGAGGGAAGCGGCGTTTGTATTCTTGAAACCCTTCTTCAACCCACTTTGGCATTTTTGTGCCAACTGCGATTAACTGGATCTTCAAAGCTTAGCCCCAAAGTTTTTCTAGTTGGTACAGCTCACGATGCTCTTCTTGCATAACGTGAAGCATGCTTGTGCCCATATCTAGAACAACCCATTCACCTTCTTGCTGACCGTCCATACCTAGAGGTTGCATACCCGCTTTACGCACTTCATCAGCAACATGCTGTGCAATAGAGGCAACATGGCGTTTAGAGGTGCCAGTACAAACAATCATGTAATCAGTAACGCTTGATTTGCCTTCTACATCGATAGTTACAATCGATTCTGCTTTCATGTCGTCGGCTTTGTCTGCAAGAAAATCTTTTAGTTCTTCACGTAACACTGGGTGTTCCTTTAATCTGAATTTAGCTTTGTTTAGGGCTTGTTGACCCTAGAATATAACACGCTTTTATGCGTGGAATGGTATTGAAGCTGAAGGGATACAAAACTCTACGCTTAACTGATGAATTAGTGGCCAAGGCGACTGCTCATATTGAGTTTTTGTCATCAATTCAGCTTGAGTGAGCAACGCGAACAAAGAGTGTAATTGAGAAATCGAAACTCTTGTTAGCGCGGCGTTATAAAGAGGCTTTTTAGATTGCCAGATACGGTGTTTTTCGAAGACCTGACCAATCGGCATCTGTTTCATTTGTTGCTGCATTTGTAATAGCAGAGCAAGCTCTCGTTGTATGCTACGTAATAAAATGACGGGTTCGACACCTTCAGCTTCTAGCTGACGCAGGATTCGTTGTGCTCGGTTACCTTTGCCTGCCAATAACGCATCACTCCAATGGAATGGAGTAAAATGGTTGTGTCGACTCAGCGATTCTTCTAAGCGTACTAACGTGAGTTTTCCATCTGGGTATTGGAGAGCCAGTTTTTCTAGGCTTTGGGTGAGAGCAAATAGATTACCCTCATGCCATTGCGCCAGCATTTGAATCGCTTCAGGGTCTGGCGTTAAACCGATTTGACGGCAACGCGCTTGGACAAACTGAGGTAACCGACTGACATCTGGCGTTAGGCAACTGACCCAGTGACCCTGATTCGAAAGAGCCTTAAACCACTTAGCGCTTTCTTGAGCTTTGGTGAGCTTAGTGCCCACCAAGATTAACAAGATATCACTGTGGATATGCTCGGAGATTGCGAGTAGCTCTTTCGCTATTGCGGCATTGACGCCTGACTCTGGCAGTTCAAGCTCGATGACCTGACGGCTAGAGAATAGGCTCAGTGCTTGAGTGCAGTCGTAGACTTGATTCCAGTCGAGACTGCTATCAATCGCAAAGCGGTGACGTTCTTCAAAGCCTTGCTGTTTTGCAGCCTTTTGAATCGCTTCTCGGCTCTCTTGCAACAGTAGCGGTTCGTTACCAAAAATTAGGTAAACATTACTCAACTGTTTAATAAGTTGCTCTGATAAGCGGTCAGCAAAAATACGCATCAAATAAACCTATTACTCAGCCGAATCGCTAAGTATTGGTTGTTCTTCTGAAGCTGGTACGATCTCAACATTCTTGATGTTGTATTGCTTTTCGAGTTCTTTCACTTGAACGTGCTCTAGTGCATCTAGGTCCATGCTATCAGCTGCAATGTTCGCTTTTAGTCGAGCCATCTGACGAAGGATTTGGCTTGTTGCCAACTTACGCATCTCATCTTCGATCATGTCTCGTTCAACCGACTTCGCAAGTGCAGTTAGCGGGTTATCTAGGTAACTACGGGTTACGCTGGTTGAGAACGTCTTTGAGCCTAGATCCGGGACAGTTACGCGGTATGAAGCGCGGAATGTCAGTTCTTTCTCTGCTGCACGAGTGTTTTGGTATAGAGACAGAGTTCGCTCACCTACGCTCTCACTAATAATATGCAGGTTAGGTGTATTCTCAGCCGGTGGCACAATTTCTACATCATTCATACGCAGTTGACCTTTCATCATACGTGTAAACGTACTGTATTGGTCGTAACTGGTTACGGAGATCTTGTTGAGTTCTTCTGGTACGGAGTAATCACCACGTAGGTGGAAACCACACGCACTTAATAGGCTGACGGTTAAAACAACAACAGTAACTTTCAATGAAGATAGTGAAATCAGGCGCATTATTTGATGGCTCTCATGAAGGTAGAATACTTATTTAAAGGCTTTAGTTCGTTTGAGTGGTTAGGCTCAAGTCTAAAGCGCTTAAATAAGTAGACAGGGCAATTAGCTACCCTGTCTACAGACTGCTTTTGATGAATTAAGTTCGTTAATTCTTTAGCAATTGCATTGTGCTAACGAAATTAGTTAGCAACGATGTTTAGAAGCTTACCTGGTACGAAGATAACTTTACGGATAGTTAAGCCATCTAGGAACTTCTTAGCGTTCTCATCGTTTAGACCAAGCTCACGAACTTGCTCTTCTGTTGCATCAGCAGCAACGGTTAGTTTCGCACGTAGCTTACCGTTGATCATAACAACGATAGTTTTCTCGTCTTCAACTAGCGCTTTCTCATCGAAAGTTGGCCATGTTGCTGAGTCTACGTTTGATTCACCAAGTGCAATCCACATTTCGTAAGAGATGTGTGGCGTCATTGGGTAAAGCATGCGTACTACCGCTTTTAGCGCTTCGTCAAGGATTGCACGATCTTGTGCAGATTCTTGAGGTGCTTTCGCCAGCTTGTTCATCAGTTCCATGATTGCAGCGATTGCCGTGTTGAACGTTTGGCGACGGCCAATATCGTCCGTTACTTTCGCGATAGTTTTATGGATATCACGACGAAGTGCTTTTTGGTCGCCAGATAGCGCAGAAGCATCAACAGATTCAACAGCACCCTTAGAAGAGTGAGCGTGAACCAATTTCCAAACACGTTTAAGGAAGCGGTTAGCCCCTTCAACGCCAGACTCTTGCCACTCAAGCGTCATGTCTGCAGGTGATGCAAACATCATGAATAGACGTACTGTATCAGCGCCGTACTTGTCTACCATCTCTTGTGGGTCGATACCGTTGTTCTTAGACTTAGACATTTTGATCATGCCTGAGTGTTCAACTTCACGACCTTGATCGTCGACTGCTTTTTCGATGCGACCTTTACCGTCACGTTCAACCGTTACGTCAGTCGGTGCAATCCACTCTTTGGTGCCTTTTTCGTTTTCGTGATAGAACGCGTCAGCCAGAACCATGCCTTGACATAGTAGTTGCTTGAACGGTTCATCAGACGTCACGTAGCCAGCATCACGTAGAAGCTTATGGAAGAAACGAGAGTAAAGCAGGTGCATACAAGCGTGCTCGATACCACCAACGTATTGGTCAACTGGTAGCCAGTAGTTTGCTTTCTCTGGATCTAGAATGTCGTCTGCTTGCGGTGAACAGTAACGTGCGTAGTACCAAGAAGACTCCATAAACGTATCGAACGTGTCAGTCTCACGTAGAGCGGGTTCGCCGTTGAATGTTGTTTCAGCCCAAGACTTGTCAGCCTTGATTGGGCTCGTTACGCCATCCATTACTACATCTTCAGGAAGAATGACTGGCAGTTGGTCTGCTGGTACTGGGTGAACTTCACCGTCTTCAGTGGTTACCATTGGGATTGGAGCGCCCCAGTAACGTTGACGAGATACACCCCAGTCACGTAGACGGAAGTTTACTGTCTTCTTACCTTTGCCTTCAGCTTCAAGCTTCGCAGCAATTGCATCGAATGCTTCTTGGAACGCAAGACCATCGAATTCACCAGAATCAAACAGTACACCTTTTTCAGTGTAAGCCGCTTCAGACACGTCTAGTTCAGAACCATCTTCAGGTTTGATTACTGGGATGATATCGATGCCGTACTTAGTTGCGAACTCGTAGTCACGTTGATCGTGAGCAGGAACCGCCATTACCGCACCTGTGCCGTAATCCATAAGTACGAAGTTTGCTACGTATACAGGAACAACACGACCGTTAAGAGGGTGGATAGCCGTTAGGCCAGTATCCATACCTTTCTTTTCCATCGTTGCGAGTTCAGCTTCAGCAACTTTAGTGTTACGACACTCTTCAACGAATGCAGCAAGCTCTGGGTTGTTCTTCGATGCTTTCTCTGCAAGAGGGTGACCTGCAGCGATACCAACGTAAGAAACACCCATTAGTGTATCTGGACGTGTTGTGTACACTTCTAATGGTGCTTCTTCGCCGTTAACAGCGAAAGATAGCTCAACACCTTCAGAGCGGCCGATCCAGTTGCGCTGCATGGTCTTAACCATTTCAGGCCAACCTTCAAGGTTGTCTAGATCGTCTAGTAGCTCTTGAGCGTACTCAGTGATTTTAATAAACCACTGTGGAATTTTCTTTTGCTCTACTGGAGTGTCACAACGCCAGCAACAACCGTCTTCTACTTGCTCATTTGCCAGTACTGTTTGGTCGTTTGGACACCAGTTCACTGAAGATGTCTTCTTGTAAACCAGGCCTTTTTCGTAAAGCTTAGTGAAGAACTCTTGTTCCCAACGGTAGTACTCTGGAGTACACGTTGCGAATTCACGGTTCCAGTCGTAACCAAAGCCTAGAAGCTTAAGCTGGTTCTTCATGTACTCAATGTTTTCGTAAGTCCATGGTGCAGGTGCTGTATTGTTTTTAACAGCGGCGTTTTCTGCAGGTAGGCCGAATGCATCCCAACCAATTGGCTGCATTACGTTTTTGCCTTGTAGACGTTGGAAACGAGATACCACATCACCGATGGTGTAGTTACGCACGTGACCCATGTGCAGTCGGCCACTTGGGTAAGGGAACATAGAAAGACAGTAGAATTTTTCTTTGTTTGGGTCTTCACTTACAACGAAAGTCTCGCTGTTATCCCAGTGTTGTTGAACCTTTTGTTCAATCTCTTGCGGGTTATATTGTTCTTGCATCGATGGTATCCGGTTATCTTGGAATTTGTGAGTTCGGTTAGAACAGAATCTTACAGATCGTCATAGAATACCTAAAGGAGCTGAGTACAACAATAGTTATACCCTTCATACTTGCAGTTGCCGCTTAGTAGATTGTGTAATTTTCACTGAATTTCGCAGGGCAACTATACTTAAGAGTATGAATTGCATTTGTTTGTAAGCGGGAGTGCATTGCAGCGCATCCGTTTGCTCACTAAAAGGTTAGTTATCTTAAGGAGGTTGTTATGCCGAAGAAAAAAGCGCTCTATGAAGAAGTCGTCGAAGAGGTGATTGAAACGCTGAAGCATAGCCCTGAAGAGCTCAACAACAAAATCGAAACGTCGGGCAAGTTTGCGAAAGCAGCTAATGATATGACTAAAGATGAGCTTTCATTGATCTCTGCCTACGTGAAGTCGGACTTAAAAGAGTTTTCCGAAAGCTATGAAGAGAGTAAAAGCGGTCCATTCTATTTGATGATTGCGGACTCTATTTGGCAAGGGCTGTTGGATATTACTGATCGTACTAAGGTGGAATGGGTTGAACTGTTCCAAGACTTAGAACACCAAGGCTTGTATCAAGCGGGTGAAGTCATTGGCTTGGGAACCTTAGTATGTGACGAGTGTGGTCACCAAACCGAATATAACCACCCAACCAATATCATTCCATGCATTAAATGTGGTTCTAAAGGGTTTAGTCGTAAAGCCCTTAAACCGTAAGCTTCTGAACCATAGCGTATCAACACAAAACCACAGCAATGAAAAAGGGTTGACCCGATCAGTCAACCCTCAAATCACTTTTCGTCGAATCTAGCTTTTTGGCTTTCTAATTACCCAACCAATCACCAAGCTGAGCATCGCCCAGATATACAGTGGCCAAGTACCTACTGTGTGATAAGGCGTTTGACCATCCGTTGAAATGAGTTCAGCTTTTAACACTGCCGTTTCAAACTGAGGTACTTGTTTGAGGATATTGCCTTTGTAATCGGTAACTGCCGTCACACCATTGTTGGTCGAGCGAATAACTGGCTTACCAAGCTCCAGAGCACGCATCTGTGCGATTTCCATATGTTGCAGAGGGCCAATCGAACGACCAAACCACGCATCGTTAGAGAGCGTTAAAATAAAGTCAGTCTCGTCGGTTACGTTCTGTCTAACTTGATCATTAAAGATGATCTCATAACACAGTGCCGGCGCTAAGTGACGACCATTTGCCACTATGTTTGGTTGAACAAAGTCGCCACGGCTAAATGATGACATTGGCAAGTTAAAAAAAGGTGCTAATGGACGCAAGATATCTTCAAACGGCACAAACTCACCAAATGGTAACAGGTGGTGTTTATGGTAGCGTTCGTCTGGATCGTAGCTGTACTCACCATATGGATTCACGCCGATAGAAAGAACACTGTTGTAGTATTTCTTATCTTCAGACTGATTCAGTACACCGGTAATGATCGAGCTGTTGTTCATCTTCGCTGCGCTATCCAAGTTACGTAGGAAAGATGGGATCTCAACTTCGAATGCTGGAATAGCGGCTTCAGGCCAGATGATGATGTCCGCTCCCCAATTTTCTCTGCTTAGGTCGGTGTACTTCATCATGGTCGGCCAGCGATGACTCGGCAGCCATTTGCTGTCTTGATCGACGTTGCCTTGGATTAAGACGACTGACGTGGTTTTTTCAGGGTTCGGCGTGACCCAGTCGATGTTGCGAATACCAAAGCCTGCACTAAATACGACGGCGGGAATGAGAGCGATGCTCCAAGCTCGGTTAACAATCGCATAAGTGAATGCAGAGGCTGAAACAATGATCGCTAAAGTTACTAGATCTACGCCGCCAATCGGTGCAAATGAACCTAATGGCGAATCGATTTGGCTGTAGCCTAACCAAAGCCAAGGGAAGCCCGTCATTACCCATCCACGCAGCCAATCGCTGACTAACCACAATGCAGGAGCTGCGAGGAAAAAGCGGCTTAGGTTATTGGCAGGGAAGAATTTATTCAAACCCCAGGTAAATAGCCCTGAATAAACGGCTAGGTAGCCAACAAGCAATGCCATCAAAAATAGGTTGGCTGCCAGTGGCATGCCGCCAAAACCATCAATGCTGACGTATACCCAGCTGATACCTGTGGTGAATTGACCTAAACCCCATGCGTAGCCAATCCAAAGCGCACTTTTAGGAGAGCGGTTGTGGATCAGTAACAGCAACAAAGCTGGGCTGAGAATAGCAAGAGGCCATATAGAGTATGGAGCGAATGAAAGGGTGGTTATAGCGCCAACAAAAACGGCCGCAAGCGGCCGTAATAGGCGATGAATAAAGGTATTAGTCATCTAATTTCTGTCATCTCTTTAGAGAGAAGTTGTTATTCTTCGATAGTCGGAAGAGGCTGTTCGTCAGGAATGGTTACCTGTAGCTGAATCACACGACGGTTATCTGCTGATGTTATTTTGAAATGGTAGTTTTCGATTTCTACAATTTCGCCACGAACCGGCAGGTGGCCGAGTGCTGTCATAACCATGCCGCCTACCGTATCCACTTCGTCGTCACTAAAGGCAGTGTTAAACGTATCGTTGAACTCTTCAATAGTGGTTAAAGCTTTTACAGAGAAGGTATGCTTACTCAGCTTACGAATATCTAGCTCTTCTTCATCGTCGAACTCGTCTTCAATTTCACCAACGATTTCTTCGAGGATATCTTCAATGGTTACCAGGCCAGAAACTCCACCAAACTCATCGACAACGATAGACATGTGGTAACGCTCTTCTTGGAACTCCTTAAGCAGGCGATCAACTCGCTTACTTTCAGGAACAACCACGACAGGGCGAATCACTTGTTCGATATCAAATGGAGCACTTTCTGAACCCAAATACTTAAGTAGGTCCTTCGCTAATAGAATGCCTTCAACATGGTCTTTATCTTCACTGATCACTGGGTAGCGAGAGTGTTGAGCATCAGTAATGAGCGCAATCAATGTATCTAGATCATCTGTGCGTTCAACTGTAACCATTTGAGAGCGAGGCAGCATGATATCGCGTACTCGCATCTCTGAAATTTCCATAACACCCTCGAGCATGTCGCGTGTGTCGTGGTCAATTAGGTCATTAATTTCTGAGTCGCGGATTACATCTACGAGCTCTTGGCGATCTTTTACTTCACCTTGAAATAGTTGGCCTAGGCGTTCAAAGAAGGACTTTCTACTCGGACCTTCAGATTTTTTACTTCCCTCAGAAGTGGGGGGGTTACCTTCGTTCATGATTTCTCAAAAAATAACGCTATCAGAAGTGTGATAGCACACGTTACAACTCAGATTCCTGTGAAAATCACAGGTTCGATGAGTTATTGTTTCTCTGCAACCTACTTTACTAGAATCAATTTACTTTTCTAGAATGTAAGGGTCTTCAAACCCCATAGATTGCATGATTTCTGTCTCGAGTGACTCCATCTCTTCAGCTTCATCATCTTCGATATGATCATAACCTAGCAGATGCAGACAGCCATGTACAACCATATGAGCCCAGTGTGCTAGCAGAGGCTTACTTTGCTCTTCTGCTTCTTTTTCGACAACTTGGCGGCAGATAATGAGGTCGCCCAGTAGATCTAACTCGATCCCTGGAGGAGCCTCGAATGGAAAAGACAACACGTTAGTTGGCTTATCTTTGCCACGATATTCATGATTGAGCTGGTGGCTTTCTTGTGTATCAACGATACGAACCGTCAACTCAGCGTTCTCTTGAAACTGAGGAATTGTCTTGTCCAACCAAAGCTGAATATCTTGCTCAGTTGGAAGACCTTGCTCATTTTCGACCGCTAATTGCAGGTCTAGTTCAATAGACATCTATTTATCACCTTGTTCTGCAATTACAGAGCTATTTTGTGTTGCTAATTGTGTCGTAACTACCTGCTGAGCCTCAAGAAGTTTGGCTTCACGCTCTTCACGTTTACGCTTTTCAAACTCTTTGCGCTCTTTCTGGTCTTTTGCTTCCCACTTCTCGTATGCGTTGACGATACGAGCAACTACAGGGTGACGAACGACGTCTTCAGACATGAAGAAGTTAAAGCTAATGTCGTCGACTTCATTGAGCACTTCAGTCGCATGGCGTAAGCCTGATTTTGCACCACGAGGTAAATCGATTTGCGTAATATCACCTGTGATCACAGCGCGTGAGTTAAAACCGATACGGGTTAAGAACATCTTCATCTGTTCTACCGTGGTGTTTTGGCTCTCATCAAGAATGATAAACGCATCATTCAATGTACGACCACGCATGTAAGCCAGTGGCGCAACTTCAATTACGTTACGTTCAATCAGCTTCTCAACTCGCTCAAAGCCAAGCATCTCAAACAGCGCATCGTAAAGTGGACGTAAATATGGGTCTACTTTTTGGCTTAAATCACCCGGTAGGAAACCAAGCTTCTCACCGGCTTCAACAGCAGGACGAGTCAGTAGGATTCGGCGAACCTCTTGGCGTTCAAGTGCATCAACTGCTGCAGCAACGGCTAAGTAGGTTTTACCTGTACCTGCTGGCCCAATACCAAAGGTGATGTCATGAGTCACCATGTTCATTAGGTACTGTGCTTGGTTTGGCGTTCGAGGTTTGATGACGCCTTTTTTAGTCTTAATGGTCACTTCTTTGCCGTAGTCAATTTCAGACTCGACGTGTTGCTCCAAAATGCCTGACTCGGTGATCGCCAGATGTATTTGCTCTGGTTCGATATCGATTATGTTGCCTTTAACTGGAGCCGTTTCAACATAGAGGTGTTTGATGATGTCTAAAGCTGCGGCTGTAGTGTGAGGCTTACCAACAATGGTGAAAAAGTTGCTACGGTAATTAATCTCAACGCCCAGACGACGCTCAAGATGCTTGATGTTGTCGTCAAATGGTCCGCATAAACTTGCCAAGCGCTTGTTGTCTGCTGGTTCTAGATTTATCTCTAAGGTAACGATTTTATTGCTCAAATTAGCCTCTCATTTTGTGCCACTCACTCTTAAATAAAACAAAGAGCAAAAAGCCCGATTTAGACCGGGCTTCTGATGGTGATATCCCTATTTCTAAGATGGTCACTTAGTTAGGTAATTTCAAGCTTTGTGTTTGCGCTTTGTGCTCAAACAGTTGTATTGCCTATGGCGTAAATGTCGCTACACCTAGCTCGTCTTCACGTTTTGTTTTTTCCATCATTTCTGCTGGAGTCATAACAACGCGTAGACCCATGTCTTTTTCTGTGCGAACTAGCTCACCACGTAGTGAGTTGGTGTAAACCTCAGTGATCTTCACATCTACGAATTGACCGATTAGGTCTGCAGAACCTTCGAAGTTCACAACACGGCTGTTTTCTGTACGGCCGCGAAGTTCCATTAGGTTCTTTCTTGATGGGCCTTCAACAAGGATACGTTGCTCTGTGCCTAACATTAGACGAGAGAAACGCATAGCTTGTGTGTTTACCGTTTGCTGCAGTTCGTACAGACGATCTTTCTTCTCTTGTGCTGGTACATCACATGGGTAATCTGCCGCTGGCGTACCTGGACGTGGAGAGAAAACAAAGCTGAAGCTCATATCGAAATCAACGTCTTTAATTAGCTTCATTGTATCTTCGAAGTCTTGCTTAGACTCACCAGGGAAACCAACAATAAAGTCAGAGCTGATTTGAATGTCAGGGCGAGCTTTACGCAGTTTACGGATAATAGATTTGTACTCGATAGCCGTATGTGGGCGCTTCATCATCGTAAGAATACGGTCACTACCACTTTGTACTGGTAGGTGAAGGAAGCTCACTAGCTCTGGTGTGTCTTTGTAAACTTCAATGATGTCGTCACCAAACTCAAGCGGGTGGCTTGTTGTGAAACGAATACGGTCGATACCGTCGATAGAAGCAACAAGACGAAGCAGTTCTGCGAATGAACAGATATCGCCTTCGTGTGTTGGACCGCGGTATGCGTTTACGTTTTGACCTAGCAGGTTAACTTCACGTACGCCTTGCTCTGCAAGTTGAGCAACTTCGAAAAGTACATCATCCATTGGACGGCTAACTTCTTCGCCACGTGTGTATGGTACAACGCAGTAAGTACAGTATTTAGAACAACCTTCCATGATAGAAACGAACGCCGTCGCGCCTTCAGCTTTTGGCTCTGGCAGGTTATCGAACTTTTCGATCTCTGGGAAAGAGATATCCATTACTGGCTTTTCGTTAGACAGTGATGATTTAATCATCTCTGGCAAACGGTGTAATGTTTGTGGGCCAAAGATAACGTCTACGTAAGGTGCACGTTGACGAATGTGATCACCTTCTTGAGTCGCTACACAGCCACCCACACCGATCACCACACCTTCTTTTTTATCTTTAAGCGTTTTCCAACGACCAAGCTGGTGGAATACTTTTTCTTGCGCTTTTTCGCGGATAGAACAAGTATTCAATAGTAGTACGTCTGCTTCCTCAGGCACTTCAGTTAGCTCATAGCCATTTGCAGCGTTAAGCAGGTCGGCCATTTTTGATGAATCATATTCATTCATCTGACAGCCCCAAGTTTTAATTAGCAGTTTCTTACTCATTATATGTTCGCTCGATCGTTAGTTTAATTTAAGGGAGCAAATCGCCCATTATTCATCCGCTAGCCCCGTTTGTCATAATTCGGTATTCAATTTTATGACAGGCTCTAGCGGCAAGCGGCGTATTGTACTGGTTTCAAAACCGACTGACTAGTAGTCTGAACAAATCTCTTATGTAGTGGTTTTTATTATCGTTAACGCCATATGCCATAAGGGATAACCCTTTTTTCGAATAAGGTTTTTGGTTACAAGTTAGTTATGAAAAAGTACAATCAAAAACAGTCAAAGAATCAAACTGATAAGTACGAAATATGAACAGTTACGATATTGTAGTAGTCGGTGGCGGCATGGTTGGCGCAGCAACAGCAATCGGTTTTGCAAAGCAAGGTCTGAGTGTTGCGGTGATCGAAGGTTTTGCCCCACAAGCTTTTGATGAATCGCAAGCGATGGACATTCGTGTGTCAGCGATTTCTCAAGCATCGGTCGATTTGCTTGAAGATCTTGGTGCATGGCAAAGTATTGCAGCAATGCGAGTGTGTTCTTATAAACGTTTAGAGACGTGGGAGCACCCAGAGTGTCGTACTCGATTTGATGCTGCCTCACTAGACCTTCCTCGTTTGGGCTATATCGTTGAGAACAGACTCATTCAATTAGGTTTATGGTCTCAATTTGATGCCTACGACAATCTCGAACTGTTATGCCCAGAAAAGCTCGATGTGATTGAGTTTGGTGAAATCAATATCGTAAAGCTTCAATCAGGGGCTGAGTTGTCTGCGAAGTGGGTGGTTGGTGCTGATGGTGCGAATTCAGCCGTTCGCCAACAAGCTGGAATTGGCATCACGGCTTGGGATTATCGACAACACTGTATGCTTATCAATGTAGAAACAGAACAACCTCAGCAAGATATTACTTGGCAGCAATTTCTACCAAGTGGCCCTCGTTCATTTTTGCCTTTGTGTTCTCTAACCTCTGACGGTCAAGAAGTCGGGCTGGGCTCGTTAGTTTGGTATGATTCTCCACTGCGTATTAAGCAACTGTCAGCAATGGCCCCTGAAAAACTACGTAACGAAGTACTTACTCACTTTCCTAAAGAGTTAGGTGATATCAAAGTCTTGAATTCGGGTTCTTTTCCTCTGACACGACGTCATGCTCAATCATACTCGAAGAATAACTGTATTTTGGTCGGAGACTCTGCGCATACCATCAACCCTTTGGCTGGGCAGGGTGTTAACTTAGGCTTCAAAGATGTATCAGTACTGCTGGATGTCACCAAAGAAAAGGGTGAATTGAACCAGTCTGTAGCAAGACGCTATGAAGTGATCAGAAGAGGCGACAATCTAATGATGCAAAGTGGCATGGATTTCTTCTACAAGACATTCAGCAACGACATTGGCCCACTGAAATTTGTACGTAATGCTGCTCTAAAACTAGCTGAAAATTCAGGCCCGATTAAAGCTCAAGTATTGAAATACGCTTTGGGTCTCTAATTGAGCGTTTAAGACTGCTTATGAAAAGAAGGAGAGCGAATGCTCTCCTTTTTTGTATCAGATGACTACTATCGCTGTTGCGTCACACAAACCGGTGCATCGATCTCTAAAGAGTACCCTGTATAAACCAAAGACCCATCTTCATTATCTCGCTTGAATGAGGTGATGTTGTTGGAGTGCTGGTTGGCGGCGATAAGCCATTTCCCATCGTTCGTTATATGGAAGTCTCTTGGGAATTTGCCTTCAGTGTCGTAGCTATCAATGAAAGTCAGCCTTTGAGTCTCAGAGTCGATTTTGAAGCTACTGATTCTTGATTGGTGTCGACATGACACATAAAGGAATTGCTCATCAGGCGATAGCTTAATCGCAGCTGCGGCTTCTCCCTTCTCCATATTAGGCAATGCATCAATCTCTTCCACTACATTCCAAATGCCTAAAACCTTTTCCAAAGTCAGCAACGTTTCAGAGAGTTCACAGACCACATAGGCTCTGTCTTCAGCTTTGTTAAAGATTAAATGGCGAGGTCCATTGCCGGCGGGCACCTTAATAGACTGCATTGGCTCATCAAGGAACTCTTCTTGCTCTTCATCAAAGCAATAGAAGTTGATGCGATCGGTGCCGAGATCGACAGTCACAAACTGTGGTAAGTTTTGTAAGAACAGGCATTGATGGGCGTGTGGGCTAGTTTGTCTCTCTTTGTTTGGCCCGGAACCAACCATCTGGATTGTTTTGAGTCGTTTATCGATGCTGCCGTTGATACTTAAGCTAAAAATATCGAATGTGCCTGATGAGTATTGCGACGTGATAGCAAACTTATTGTGTGGATCTATCGCGACGTGACAAGGGTGATCTCCCGAGATGAGGCTTGTATTGTGTGTTAGCTGTGAATCAACATTAGGTATATGAATGAGCTGGGGCTGTTTTTGCTGGTCCACTTCCGATGCAGTATAGATCCCAGTCTTTGTTACAGTAATAAAAGAGGGGTTAGTACATTTGATGATCAGCTCTAGAGGTAATAGTTTTCCTGTTTCTAGATCTAACTGAGTTTGATAAACACCTTGGCTTTTACTTGGTGTATCTGTGTAGCAACCGATCGTTAAGGGGAGGGGTTTCATAGGCTAGTCATACTCAATTAGAAAATGGAGCTGACATTGTCTTATAAAATCGTATTAAAAGTGAGGTTATAGAAGAGAATACTTGGTGACTTGGCTAGCAGATTTGCATATTCCAGATAAAACAAAACCCAGCTAAAAAGCTGGGTTCTATTTAATGATGGTGCGGTCGGAGAGACTTGAACTCTCACACCTCTCGGCGCCAGAACCTAAAT